>CAYOHN010000209.1:1935-6569 GCA_964403735.1 uncultured Spirochaetales bacterium
GCGGAGACGAACCCGTCCTTCCATCGGCTGCTTCGCGAGTACAAGCAGCTCACGGGCGTCGGGACCGTCGTCAACACGTCGTTCAACATGCACGAGGAACCCATCGTGTGTACGCCGGAGGACGCGGTTCGCGCCTTCCTGCTGGGCCATCTCGACTACCTCGCGATGGGCCCGTTCATCATCGAGAACCCGCGCCTCGAACCCGTCGTCGGACGACCGCCGATTCGGAGAGCCTCGTGAGGGTTACCGTCTTCGGGCTCGGCTACGTCGGCTCCGTGACGGCCGCGGCGCTGGCACGCGACGGCCACGAAGTCGTCGGCGTCGACGTATCGCCGGTGAAGATCGAGTTGCTGCGCAGCGGCCGAACACCGGTGCTCGAGCCGGGGCTCGCTGACGTGGTCGCGGAGATCATTGCGGATGGCCGGCTCCGCGCGACCGACGATCCGGTCGAGGGGTTGGCGAACTCGGAACTCTCGCTGATCTGTGTCGGCACGCCGAGCCAGCGGGATGGATCGCTCGACCTGTCCCACGTGCGGGACGTCGCGTCGCAGATCGGCTCCAAACTATCGGGCGCGGCTCCCGGACATATCGTCGTGGTGCGGAGCACGGTGCTCCCGGGAAGCGCGCGGAAGGTCGTGCTGCCGGCGATCGAGGCCGCAGCCGGGCGGCCGGCCGGCGACGGCTGGGACCTGTGCGTGAACCCGGAGTTCCTGCGCGAGGGCTCCGCGCTGAAGGACTACGACGAGCCGAACCGCATCCTCGTCGGCGAACGGGCGCCCGGAATCGGCGAACGCGTGCTCGAACTCTACGCCGGCGTCGAGGCCGAGCGCTTCGTCGTGCCGCTCGAGGTGGCGGAAGCGATCAAGTACACGGACAACGCGTTCCACGCGCTGAAGATCACCTTCGCCAACGAGATCGCGCGAACGTGGTCCACCCGCGGCGTCGACGGCAAGGCCGTCATGGAAATCGTCGCGCGCGATCGCAAGCTCAACGTCTCGCCGGCCTACCTGAAGCCCGGTTTCTCGTTCGGCGGGAGCTGTCTCCCGAAGGATCTGCGCGCGCTCACCAGTGCGGCGCGGGACGGCGGCGCTCGGATTCCGCTGCTCGACGCGATCCTCGCATCGAACGAGGTTCCTGTCCGCGAGACGCTCGACGCGGTGCTGGCAACGGGACGCCGCCGGGTGGCGCTGCTCGGTCTCGCGTTCAAGCCCCGCACCGACGATCTGCGCGAGAGCCCGTTCGTCGAGCTGGCCGAACGGCTGATCGGCAAGGGGTTCGACCTGACGATCCACGACGACACGGTCTCGCTGGGACATCTGCATGGCTCCAATCGAGCCTACCTCGACGAGAGGATTCCCCATGTCGCACGTCTGCTGCGACCGAGCGTCGAGGAGGCTGTCCGGGATGCCGAGGTGGTGATCGTGGGCCACGGCACCGGTCTCTACGACCAGCACGAAGCGTGGCGCGCGGAAGGCAAGGTCGTCCTCGATCTGACATGAGACTGCTCGTCCTTTCCTCGCGTCCGCCCTGGCCGCCCACGCGCGCCGACCAGATGACGGTCGACCGCTTGATCCGCTTCCTCGCAGGGCGCGGCCACAAGGTGGACCTCGCGTGCTTCGTTGAGAGTCGCGACGAGGAGCGCGTGCTGCGCGAAGGACTCGGTGGCGTGTGCCGGCGGATCGACGCGCTGGTCCTTCCGCGCTGGCGGTCGTACGCGCGGACAGCGCTGACGTTGCCAACGCGAGCTCCGATGCAGGTCGCGTACTTCCGGTCCGCAGCGATGGACCGCCTCGTCGCGAAGCGCGTCGCGTCCGGAGCCGTCGATCTCGTCTACGTGCACCTGATCCGGATGGCGGAGTCCGCGCGAAGCCTGCAAATCCCCAAGGTGATGGGCGTCCAGATCTCGCAGGCGCTGAATCTCCAGCGCATGGCCGATCACGCCGGCGATCCCGGCCGCAAGCTGTTCTACGGCCTCGAGACCGCCAAGGTTCGAACATACGAGGCGCAGGTCTGCGCGGACTTCGATCGCGTGTTCCTGGTTGGCAGCAAGGACATCGAGGAGATCGAGAAGAGCGCGCCGATCCCGAACGCCACCGTGTGTCCGCACGGACAGGATGTCCCTGCCCTCGACCGCGTACGAGACACGCCGCGCGAGCCGGGCAGCATCGTCATCAGCGGCGTGATGGCGACGTACACGAACGTCGATGCCGTGTCGTGGTTCGCGAAGGACATCTTCCCTCGGATCGAAGCGCAGGTCCCGAATGCGAGCTTCTGGATCGTCGGGCGCAGCCCGCAGCGCGCCGTCCGGGACCTGGCGCGTCCGCCCCGCGTCGTCGTGACGGGCGAGGTTCCGGACGTCTACGACTGGCTCTGCAAGGCAGAGGTCGGCGTCGCGCCGCTCCGGATCGGTGCCGGCATGCAGAACAAGGTGGTCCAGGCCATGGCGAGCGAGCTGCCGCTCGTCGCGACGACCGTCGCGAACGAGGGCATCGGCGCCGCCCCAGACCGCGAGATCCTGCTCCGCGACGATCCGCACGGCTTCGCCGACGCGGTCGTAGGCCTGCTGCGCGACCAGGAGGCACGCCGGCGGATCGGCCAGGCCGCGCGGGAGTTCACCGAGAAGAACTGGACCTGGGAAGCCCACTTCGAGCGTATGGAAGCGATCATGCAAGAACTCACGCCGGGAGCGTGAGATCCTGCACGGGAGCCGGCTTCAGGCTCAAGGCGCGAGGAGTCGGTCCGTATCGGCAAGACCGCCCTTGGGGTCGATGTAGCGCGAAACTTCTTCGTCGCAGTCCGCCATGGACACGAAGTAGCCCCGCGCCCAGAAATGTTCACCAACGAAGGTGCGGCGGCGTTCGCAAGAGAACCGAGCGATGTGGAGCGCGAGGTTGCCTTTGATGTACCCGACCACCTGAACCGTCGAGGACTTCGGTGGGATCGCAACTACGAGGGCGCGTTTTTTCCTTCGGCCCTGTCAACCGACGACAGCCCCCGGGCGATCCGGAGGGACTCCCGAATCGGCTAGAACTGGAAGTAGATGAACTGATTGATCGGCCGCAGGAAAACGAACACCAAGGCGATTGCGACGGCGAATCCAGCTGATCGGATGAGTACCCACGCGACCGGATGTCGCTCGATCTCCGGAAGCAGCCATGTTCGCGTCGCGTAGGCGGCCATCACCGAAGCCAGCACCAGGGCGGTCACGAGATACGTGTTCTCGCGCATGCCGAGTGCACCGTACGCCCGCGGGTCGACGGTCTTTGCCATCATGGCGAGCGCCGAGGGCAGATCGTCGGCTCGGAAGGGGATCCAGCCCAGCATCGCGAGGGGTAGCGTCACGGCGAAACCGCCGACGACGCGCACCCGGTCCGAGAGTCGCCTCGTGTGAACCGAGAGCCTGCGATGCGCGTAGACGAGTGCCGCGTGGTAGACGCCCCAGAACACGAAGGTCCAGTTCGCCCCGTGCCACAGGCCCATGATCGCCCAACTCTCGAACAAGGCGCGGTCGCGGTTCCGCCGCGGTGGTTCGGCGGCCTCTTCGAGGCCGCCGGTCGACCGGTCGCGCACCCGCTCGCCGGTAAGCGGCAGATAGAGGTAATCCCGGATCCAGCTCGAGAGAGAGATATGCCAGCGCCGCCAGAACTCGCGGGGGGAGGCCGCTAGATATGGAAAGTCGAAGTTTTCGGGGAAGCGGATGCCCATCATGCGCGCGCACCCGAGCGCTACGTGGGAGTACCCGCTGAAGTCGAAGTAGATCTGGAAGCCGAAGAGGAAGGCCAGGGTCCAGACGTCGAGGGCGCCTAGGTGGGCCGTGTCCATCGCGAAGCCCGCGTCGACCATCGGGGCGATGTTGTCGGCGAGCACGACCTTGAGGAAGAGTCCCGACAGGACTCGCGAGAAGCCGACGGTCAGGTCCGAGAGGTCGATGCGCGGACGCTCATCGAGCTGCGGGATGACCTCGCGGGCGCGGAGAATGGGCCCAGCCACGAGCTGTGGGAAGAACGTGACGTAGCAGCCGTAGAGTACGAAATCGCGTTCCGGTTCGATGAAGCGCCGGTAAACATCGACGGTGTAGCTGATGGTCTGGAAAGTGTAGAAGCTGATGCCGAGGGGCAGGATGATCTCGAAACCCGGCGGCTGGACCTCGAAACCAAGGAACTGGAGCAGTCCCGTTACGTTCGTCGCTGCGAAGATCAGATACTTGAAGTAGAAGAGCAGGCCCAGGTTGGTGATCAGGCTCAACCCGAGATAGAGCCGGCGGCGCACTGAGTTTGCGCTGGAATGGATCCCACGTGCCGCTACGTAGTCGACGATCGTCGACGCGAGCATCACCGGAAGGAACTCGACCCGCCAGAACCCGTAGAATGTCATGCTCGCGAGGAAGAGCATCCAGAGCCGAGGTCGCCGCGGCAGCACCCAGTAGAGCCCGAGCACGATGCCGAGAAGAAGCAGGAAGGTGACGGAGTTGAAGATCATCTGACGTTCCGTGGCGCTTTCCGGGCGAGGATTCCAGCGATCTCGTCCGCCAGCAGCTCGTGCCCGCGCGCCTGGAAGTGCATGAAGTCGAGTTCAGCTCCCGCTTCTAGCCCTAATCCGGCATTGATTCCCGGGTCGGGAGGGTCGTCCCGCGT
>CAYOHN010000210.1:0-954 GCA_964403735.1 uncultured Spirochaetales bacterium
CGCGCTGGAGATCGGGATCGTCCGATGCGAAGAGCTGGTTGGTGAGCGCGAGGATCCGGGGCTCCTCTTCGCGCGGCACGCCGAGGATGGTCGAGAGGATGCGAAGCGGATGGGCCACGGCGATCTCGTTCGCAAACTCGCACTCGCCCTCGCCACCGTCGGCCTGCTCGACCAGACGGTCGACCAGATGTCTTGCGCTCTCCTGCGCCACGGGGTCCACGCGCTCGATCGCCCGCGGCGTGAACCACGACGAGGCGATCTTGCGGTAGTCGCGGTGCTCGGGAGGATCCATCACGAGGATCGCGCGGAGCGATCCGAGTCCGGACTCCGCTTCGAGGATCGTCTTCTGCTGCTCGCTCTCCAGCACGATGCCGCGGCGGTTCCAGAAGAGATCGGGCTGCTTGGAGATCTCGCAGATGTCCCGGTGCCGGACGACGGGGTAGAAGGACTGGAAGCCCTGCGGCTCGCAGTGGTGGAGATGGTCGAGCCGCCGGAGCTCCGTGAACTGCTCATGGGGAGTCCCTTGCCTGGCGTAGGCACGGGGGGAGATGAGATCGCGACCGTCGATGGGCGTCACAGGGGCCTCCTGGCAACCGGATAACTATTATCATAGTTTTTCGGCGCGAAACCACCAGGGAGATGCCGCATGTATCCGGGCCACCATGCCAAAACCTCGCCGGACAAGCTGGCCGCGATCGCTGCCGGCACGGGGGAGTCGATCACGTACGCCGAGCTCGACGCGCGCTCCAATCGGCTGGCCCAGTTGCTATGGGCCGAGGGGCTGCGCCGCGGCGATCACCTCGCGGTCTTCCTCGAGAACCACCTTCGCTACTTCGAAGTCGCCTGGGCGGCTCTTCGATCCGGGCTCTACCTCACCACCGTGAACCGCTACCTGACCGCGCCGGAGGCCGGCTACATCGTGGACGACTGCGGCGCTCGGGTGTTGATCTCCTC
>CAYOHN010000210.1:964-6550 GCA_964403735.1 uncultured Spirochaetales bacterium
GGTTCATGAGGCCGCAGCGGGGATTCCCGGACGCGCACCGGGGTGCCGGCGCTTCCTGGTGATCGACGGACTGCCCGAAGGAGCTGCCGAGGCGTTCGAAAGCTACGAGGCGGCGCTCGCGCAGCATGCCCCCGAGCCGCTCGCCGAGGAACCGCTCGGCGAGTTCATGCTCTACAGCTCGGGGACCACCGGGCGGCCGAAGGGGATCGCGCGTCCCCTGCCGAATCGGCCGGTCTCCGAGGGCCTGGCCATGAATGCCGTTCTGCGGGTCCTCTTCCGCGCGGAGCCGAACTCGGTCTATCTCTCGCCCGCGCCGATGTACCACTCCGCGCCGCTCGGCTTCTGCACGGCGATCCAGTCGCTCGGTGGCACGGTGGTGATGATGGAGCGCTTCGACGCTCCGAAGGCGCTGCATGCGCTCGAGAAGTACGCGGTCACCCACAGCCAGTGGGTCCCCACCATGTTCTCGCGCATGCTGAAGCTGCAGGAAGAGCAGCGCGCCGGCTTCGACCTCTCCGCCCACCGCGTGGCGATCCATGCCGCGGCGCCCTGCCCGCGCAAGGTGAAGGAGCAGATGTTCGCGTGGTGGGGGCCGATCCTGCACGAATACTACGGCGGGACCGAGCTCAACGGTCTGACGTACGTGGGTCCGGAAGACTGGCTGGCCCATCCCGGGACCGTCGGCCGCGCGGTGATGGGAACGATCCGCATCTGCGACGAGAGCGGTGAGGAACTCCCGGCCGGCGAGGCGGGCCTCGTCTACTTCGAGCGGGACACCGTGCCCTTCGCGTATCACAACGACGCCGCGAAGACGCGCAGCGCGCAGCACCCGAAGCATCCCGCCTGGACGGCGCTCGGCGACGTGGGCTATGTCGACGGAGAGGGCTTCCTCTATCTCACCGACCGGGCGTCGTTCATGATCATCTCGGGCGGGGTGAACATCTATCCCCAGGAGATCGAGAACGAGCTGATCACACACCCCAAGGTCGAGGACGTGGCGGTCGTCGGGGTACCGCACGCGGAGCTCGGAGAAGAGGTGAAGGCAGTCGTGCAGCTCGTCGCGGGCATCGAGGGCGACGAGGCCCTGGCCGAGGAACTGATCGCCTACGCGCGCCAGCATCTCGCGGCGTACAAGTGCCCGCGCTCCGTGGATTTCGAGCACGAGCTCCCGCGCCTGCCCACCGGAAAGCTCTACAAGCGGCTGCTGAAGGATCGCTACTGGGGGCGCGACGGCTCGAAGATCGTTCAGGAGTAGAGGCGTGAGGGAGGGTGAGAACCGCAAATGACGCCCGCGAGGTCTACTTCTATCGCGAGCTCGCGGCGAAGCTCCCGGTGGCGCGTCCGCGCTGCCACTGGGCCGAGATCGCCGGCGCGGGTCCGGAGTTCGCGCTGATTCTCGAGGACATGGCGCCCGCCGAGCCGGGCGACCAGCTCGCCGGCTGCTCGTCCGCGGTCGCGCGCGCGGCGGTGTGCGAGCTCGCGAAGCTGCACGGTCCCAGCTGGATGAACCCCGCGATGCGCGGCCGGCCGTGGATCGCGGAGCCGAGCGCCGACGTCGCCTACTTCCTCGGCGCCTCGCTGCTGCCCGAAGTGCGGCGCTCCGTCGAGCGAGAGCTGGTGCGCGCGTATCGGGACGCTCTGTGCGCGCAGAGCGTGCGCGGCTACGCGCTCGAGCAGTGCTGGCAGGACTATCGGCGCGGCGTCTTCGCCGGCTTCGCGGTGACGGTGGTCGCGTCGGTCCTCGTGCAGGAGACCCCGCGCGGCAACGACATGTTCACCGCGATGGCTCGGCGCCACGCCCGCCACGCGCTCGATCTCGACGCCGCGGAGCTGCTCGCGTGAGGCCGCACCCGCGACGCACGGAGGAATGCCGATGGCGCAGATGAACGAGCTCGCCGTCTACACGCTCGCGGGGCAGCCGAAGTCGCCGCGCGAGCTGATCGCCGAGGTGCAGCAAGCCGAGGCGCTCGGCCTCGGCGCGTGCTTCATCTCGGAGCGCCTCAACATCGAGGAAGTGGCGACGCTCTCCGGCGCGGTCGGCGCAGTCTCGCGCGAGATCGGGATCGCCACGGCGGCCACCAACCACAACACGCGCCATCCCCTCGTCAGCGCGGCGTACTCGATGACGATGCACGCGCTCACGGGCGGCCGCTTCTCGCTCGGCCTCGGCCGCGGCATCGCGCCCATGTTCAAGGCGTTCGGGCTGCCGATGATCACGACCGCGCAGCTCGAGGACTTCGCACGGCTGATGCGCCGGCTCTGGAGCGGCGAGACGGTGATCGGCCACGACGGCCCGTGCGGCAAGTTCGGGCTGCTCTCGCTGGGACCCGACTCCACCGGCGAGATCCCGCTCACGTTCACCGCGTTCGGCCCGAACTCGCTCGCTCTCGGCGGCCGCGTGATGGACGCGGTCGTGCTCCATACCTTCTTCACCGACGAGACGACCGCGCGCTGTGTCAAGGCCGTGAAACAGGCCGCCGAGCAGGCGGGACGCGACCCGGCGCGCGTCCGGGTCTGGTCGTGCTTCGCGACGATCGGGGACCCCCTGCCCGAGCCCGTACGTCTCGCGAAGACGGTCGGCCGCATGGCGACCTACCTCCAGGCGTACGGCGACCTGATGGTGCAGACGAACCGCTGGGATCCCGCCGCGCTTTTCTACGATACGACTTGGTGCAGCGACGGCGAGGTCGCGGGAACGAGACGCAGAGCAGAAGCCGAGCGGAGGAAGCGGAGTGGAACGCGCACGGATGAGACGACGGCACGTCGTGCAACTAATTGTGGCGATACTCTTGCCGCTCGGCTTCGGTCCGTGCGTCCCGGCCGGCGAGGTGGGGCCGGAGGCCGTGTGCGCCGATCCCGCGGATTGCAGGCTCTGGGAAGCGGGCCGCATCGCGGATATGCGCGTCGGCTTTCACGACGAAAGTGGCGGCACCGCGACGGGCGACGTGGCAGTCGCCGCACGCGAAGGCAACGTCACTACGAACCACGGCGTGAGCTGGCGGGGGTTGCAGCCGACGCGCATATCCGCGAACGCGTCCACGTCATCTTCGAGTGCTGCCCGGGGATCGACCGGATCGACGTTCTCAACGAACCCCTCGTCCTACTGAGTGGCGCGACGGTTTACACGAACCACTTCTACGAAGTGCTCGGTCCGGATTACATCGCCGAGCTGTTCCGGATCGTGCGCGCGGAGGCGCCCGAGCACGTCGAGCTCTTCCTCGACGAGAACCGCCTACTTCGCGGTACGCGACGCACTCTTGCGCGGACGCGGAGGCGATCATCCTGTGGCTGGCGCGAAGCTGGCGCTCACGCGCTCGTGGTGGGGCGACCCCGTGCTGACCTTCTCGTCCGAAGGACCGGGTGTCGTCACACCGTCGCCCGGCTCCCGCAACGACCCGAGTCGCGCGGATTCCGCAGGCGCCGTGATCGAGCTGCGCCAGCCGGATGGCAGCCTTGCCACGTACGAAGTGGCACCGGGCAGAGACTGGAGTGTCACGCAGGGCACGACCACGTTCTGGGGCGCGCTCGGCGATGGCGACACGATGCTGTGGCTCCGGATGCAGGAAGGCGGCAACTGGCACTTCAGTCTGCGCGGGGGCGAACTCTCCCCCGCGGACGCGAGCGCTGGTCTGGGGTTGCGGATCACGCTGGGATCGCTGCGCCTGTGCGCAGATTTCGGCGCGGACACGGTCGTTCGCAACGGAGTTCGGCGCGTGGTGGCCAGGGTCGCGCCGCGGGCGAGCGGATACCGCTGCGACTTCGCCGTCGAATAGCTTCGTTCGATCGTCCGCGCAGCGCAGCGCGGTCACTGCTGCGGCGTCGACAGCGCAGACCGCAGCGCTGCCACCAGGCGCTTCATGAAGTCACGCACCGACTGCGCTGCGGGTACGAAGGCGTCGGCTCCCGATCCTGCGACCGTACCACTCGCTGTCGCCACGGTGGCCAGGTCGGATGCCGTGATGCCGGCCTCTTTAGGCCTGGTGTAGCGCCATCTCGAGAGTTCTCAAGACTCGCGAAGCTGCGCCCAGACCCTTCTCAAACCGCGCTCGTCGAGTCGGCGCTGGAGCGCGGGCATGTCGATGTGGTCCGAAGAGAGGGCCAGCATCGAACGGATGTCTCTCAGATGCTTGGGCGAGCCTCCCTCCCGGAAGAACTCGAGCTTGCGCACGATCACGTATTCGGGAGGGGCCACACGGATTTCCAGATTGCCCACGGTGTAGTGCCGGGCGTTCCGCAACGCCCAGGCATGCAGATCGTCGTCCCCGACGAGATAGAGATCCGCCTTCAGGCCCGAGGCGTGATGGATGATGTTGAAGTGCCCGCGTCCCTCGCGTTGGCTCTCGAGAAGGATGACCTCGGGAGACGGGAGATAGAACTCCGCGGCCGGAAAGGCGCGGGGAAGAGCATCGCGATCCGTCGCCGAGAGATCGACGACGAGGTCGATGTCGTGAGTGGCCCGAGGCTCGCCGTAGAGGGTGGCGGCCACGCTGCCCGTCACGATGTAGCGCGCTCCGATCGCAGCGAGTCGGGCGACGAAGAGCTCGAGCAGGTCAGCTTCGGGCATGGAGGAAGATCTGGCGGACCTCGGCCTCGAGACGAGCGTCGTCCCAGTCGGGATGGAGGCTTCGCAGGAATGCGGCCTTGTGACGGCGCAGCGTCCAGTACAGGGCGCGAGAGGCGTGATAGCGATCCTCGGGCGTCAAGCGCCGAAGGACGGCGAGCTGCTCGCTGGTGGGCGCATCGGGCTGCATCCGGGAGAAGATACCCCGCGGAGTGGCACCCGCCGGCCCGCCCGCGGGCCGCGCGTCTCTGCCTCCCCTCGCAAGAAGAGGAGGTGCCCCAACAGCACACCGGGGACGCCGACGTCCGCGCTCGCTCACGCCGTTTCCCGGTCACTCCGGCGTCGAACCGCTGCGGACTCCCGGCGGAGCCGCTCGTCGTTGGCCGGGTCGAACATCGGGTATCGCTCGTCTCGGTAGAAGACTTCGCCGGTCGGGCCGCCGGTCGGGAGGGTGGCGAGCATCCGGGCCGCCGGATAGACGCTCTCGGGGCGTTGCATGTTCGGCATGTCGCGGCCCCAGATGCCGGTGTTCGCTGGTGGGCCGCCTGGGACTCGAACCCAGAACCGACGGGTTAAAAGTGGGCCTCGCGAGTCCGTAAGTGTCCGAAACGGCTTCTCGTTCGCCGAGAGGCTAAAGAAAAAGTGGTAACGTGTGGTGTCGGAGAACGGATCGCCCCCACTTCGCCCCCACCTAGAACGGTGTAGTTTCCGCTCGGGGCCTAGGGTAGCTCCCGAACACCGGCCGCTCCGCCGGCTGGCCCCGAGCTTCAAGTTACGGAGCGCCGCGAAGGAGCGCGCGGCCATGTCTAGAACCGGACCTTCGCACTGGACCTACACGCGCGGGCTCGAGGAGCCTGCGCCTCGCGAGATCCCGCCGAAGAGACGCGAAGCGATCCTCGACGCGATCGCGCCGCACCTACTCGCCGGCGGGACCCGTAACGACGCATGGCGCGAGATCGGCGGCGCGCTCGCCATGTTCGCTCGTGACGAGGCGGCCGGTCTCGGCGCTCGCCCGATGGCGCCCC
>CAYOHN010000211.1:0-6533 GCA_964403735.1 uncultured Spirochaetales bacterium
CGCCGATGCCGAGTGGCTGAACCAGGAGGCGCAGAACGCGTTGCTGCGGCTGCTCGAGGAGCCCCCCCCCGAGACGACGCTGGTGCTGGTCACCGCGACGGCGACGGGGCTGCTGGCGACGGTGCGCTCGCGCTGTCAGCGCGTGGCGTTCCGCACCGCGCCGCCGCAGCTCGGCGACGATCCGGAGACCCAGGCGCTGGCCGAGCGCATCGCCGGCGCCGGCGCGCTCGAGGTCCCGGAGCTGCTCGACTGGGCCGAGCAGTTCCGCGGGGCGCGCGGCGATGCGGCCGCTGCCGTAAGCGGGCTGCTGCATGCGGGCTCGCTGTGGCTGCGCGACCGCACGGCCGAGCGGGTTCACGCGGGCGAGCGCGCGGTCGAGCGCGAGCTCGCGGCGTTCCGCGAGCTCCAGCTGTGCCGCAAGTCGCTGGCGCAGCGCAACGCCAACCCGCAGATGGTGGCCGAGCGCGCGCTGCTGGCGCTGCGCGGAGCGCTGTCGTGAGCCGGGCTGCGGACGGCGGCGGGCCGCTCTACGTCACGACGCCGATCTACTACGCCAACGCCGCGCCGCACATCGGGCATACGTATACGACCGTCGTCGCCGACACGCTCGTACGCTGGCGACGACTGCTCGGAGACGACGCGTTCTCGGTGTCGGGGACCGACGAGCACGGCGAGAAGATGGTCGAGGCCGCGGCAGCGCGCGGGGTGGCGCCGGCGGCGTTCACCGCGGAGGTCTCGGCGGCGTTCCAGCAGACGTGGGCGGAGCTCGGCATCGCGCCGAGCGCGTTCGTCCGGACCACGAACCCGGACCACGTGCGCAACGTCCGGGCGATTCTGCAGAAGGTCTGGGACGCCGGCTGGATCGAGCAGCGCGAGTACGACGGTCTCTACTGCGTCGGCTGCGAGCGCTTCCTCACCGAGCGCGACCTGGTGGACGGGTTGTGCCGCGATCACGAGCGCGCGCCGGAGCCGCGCCGCGAGAGCAACTACTTCTTCCTGATGAGCCGAGAGTTCGGCTGGCTGCGCGACCACATCGAACGCCACCCGGAGTTCATCACGCCCGAGCGCTACCGCAACGAGGCGCTGGCGATGCTGCGCGACGAGAGCGGCCTCGGCGATCTCTCGATCTCGCGCCCGAAGACGCGCCTCGATTGGGGCGTCGAGCTGCCGTTCGACCCGGACCACGTCTGCTACGTCTGGTTCGACGCGCTGATCTCGTACCTGACGGGCGCCGGCTACCCGGACGACCCGGCCTTCGCCGCGCGCTGGGACGCCGCCGAGCACCTGATCGGCAAGGACATCCTGAAGCCGCACGCGATCTTCTGGCCGATCATGTTGAAGGCGATGGGCCTGCCGCCGTACCGGCGGCTGCACGTCCACGGCTACTGGAACGTCGACAACCGGAAGGTGTCGAAGAGTCTCGGCAACATGGTCTCGCCGCTGGCGATGCGCGAACAGTACGGCTTCGAGGTGTTCCGCTACTTCCTGCTGCGCGAGATGAGCTTCGGCCTCGACGCGAGCTTCAGCGAGGAGGCATTGGCGTTGCGCGTCAACGCGGACCTCGCGAACAACCTCGGTAATCTGGTGAGCCGCTCGCTCAACCTGGTAACGAAGTGGTGCGATGGCCGTGTGCCGGCGCCGGACGCCGAGGGCGATGCCGAGCGCGCCGTGGCTGCCGCGGCCGTGGACGCCACCGGCGCGGTCACCGAGGCGATGGCCGCGCTGCACCCGCACGATGCCCTCGCGGCGATCGTCGAGTTCGCCAGCACCGTGAACCGCTACCTCGACGCGCAGGCGCCGTGGAAGGCCGCGAAGCAGCCGGGGGGCGAGGCGCTCGTGCGCACGAGCCTCTCGACGGCGTGCCAGGGGCTGCGCACGATCGCGCTGCTGCTCGCCGCGTTCCTGCCGAACGCCGCGCAGGGGATCGCCGAGCGGCTGGGCGTGCCGGAGCTGCTGGCCTCGGCGCGGCTCCCCGACGACGCGCGCGCGTGGGGCGCCCTCGCTCCGGGCACGCCGGTCGACAAGGGCGCTGCGCTGTTTCCCCGGATCGAAGCGCCGGCGGAGGACTGAGCGCGCGTGTGGATCGACAGCCACACGCACGTGACCGCCGCGGAGTTCGACGCCGATCGAGACGCGGTCCTCGTGCGCGCGCAAGAAGCCGGCGTCGAGGCGATGATCGCGATCGGCGCCGGCTGGGGGATCGAGCCGAACGCCGCGGCCGTCGCGCTGGCGGCGCGGCGCCCGGACGTCTGGGCCGCCGTCGGCGTCCACCCGCACGATGCCAGCCTGCTGGACGACGCCGGCCGACGCGCGATCGCTGCGTGGCTGGACCAGCCGCGCGTGGTCGCCGTGGGCGAGTGCGGGCTCGACTACCACTACATGAACTCGCCGCGCGAGCAGCAGCGCGCGGTGTTCGCCGAGCACGTGGTCTGGGCGCGCGAGCGCGACCTGCCCGTCTCGATCCACGTGCGCGGCAAGGATCCCGGCGCGTGGGAGGAGCTGCTCGACATCTGGCGCGCCGAGGGCCGCGGCGACGTCGCCGGCGTGCTGCACTGCTACACCGGCTCGCTCGACTTCGCGCGGCGCGCGCTCGACGCGCGGCTCGACGTCTCGTTCTCCGGCATCGTCACGTTCCGCAACGCGGAGGACGTGCGCGAAGTGGCGAGCGCGCTGCCGCTGGACCGGATCCTCGTCGAAACGGACTGCCCCCTGCTGGCGCCAGTGCCGCACCGCGGACAGCGCAACGAGCCGGCGCACGTCGTGCGCATCGGCGAAGCGATCGCGGCGGCGCGCGACGTGGCCATCGAGGTTCTCGCCAGCGCCACCGCCGCCAACGCGCGGAGGCTGTTCCGGCTCCCGCCCCACGAGGACACCGCATCGTGACGACCCCGAACGATTCCGAGATCCAGCAGGTGCACGCGCTGGCAGTCCGCCTGGCGCGCGAGGCGGGCGCGATCCAGCGCTCCCGCTACGAGACGGAGCTCCAGATCTCGTCGAAGAGCCGCGAGATCGACCTCGTGACCGAGGTGGACCGCGCCTGCGAGCAGCTGATCGTCGATACGCTGCGCCGCGAGCGACCCGGCGACGACATCCTCGCCGAAGAAGGCGGCGCCCACGAGGATGGCGGCGCCGCGTGGCACTGGATCGTCGACCCGCTCGACGGCACGGTGAACTTCGCGCACGGCTACCCGTGCTTCTGCGTGTCGATCGGCGTGGAACACGCCGGCGTGCGCACGGTGGGCGTCGTCTACGAGCCGCTGCGCGACGAGCTGTTCGACGCGGTGCGCGGCGGCGGCGCCCGGCGCAACGGACAGCCGATCCGCGTGTCGTCGGCGACCGCCGTGCGGCGCGCCCTGCTCGCGACCGGCTTCGCATACGACGTGCACGACTCGCCGGTCGACAATCTCGATCTATTGACGCGCGCCGTGAAACACGCCGGCGGCGTGCGCCGCGACGGCAGCGCGGCGATCGACCTGTGCTACGTCGCGTGCGGTCGCTTCGAAGGCTACTGGGAGCTGAAGCTACACGCGTGGGATGTCGCCGCCGGGATCCTGATCGTCGAAGAAGCGGGCGGCCGCGTCAGCGATCTCACCGGGGGCCCGGTGCCCGCGGACGGGCGCGAGATCCTCGCCAGCAATGGCGTCCTGCACGAGGAGTTGGTCCGGCTGCTCGGGCGCTGACCCGGAGTTCCCGAGGTCGGTCCTCGGCACTCCGCCGTCTCCGGAGCCAGCAGCGCGGGCAAGCGCTGCCGAAACGCAAACGTGTTTCCCGGAGCCGGCGCGGCGAACCCGAGCCACGAAGGCACCGGGTGTTCCTGCTCCGACCGCGCGCGAGAGCTGGAACGGCACCCTCGAGCCGTCGCCCCGCCGCCGGGCCCACTCCCAGCGCGCTATCGTGGGGACATGGATCGCAACCCTCGGCGAGTCTCTCGAGGGCCGGCCGCGGAAGACGACCTTGCCGTCGTGAAGCGCATCGTCCTCTCTCGCCTCGGCGACCGTCGAGCCCGCGTCTTTCTCTTCGGCTCCCGGGCCCGCGGAGACGATCGTCCCGCCTCTGACATCGACGTGGCGCTCCTGCCACAGGACCCGCTTCCCAGCGGTCTCATGGCCGAGATACGCGAGGCCCTCGAAGAGGGTCCCGTGCCGTTCTTCGTCGATCTCGTCGATCTCAGCGAGGCTTCGCCCGGGCTCTGCGAGCGCGTGCTTCTAGAAGGAATCGAATGGACCGCCTCCGGCTGCGATTGACCCTCGCGAGACGGACCCGGGACCGACTCGCGGAGCTGGCGCACCGCCCCTCGGTCTCCGAGATCGAGCGAGACGCCGCCATCCAGCGGTTCGAGTACGCCTTCGAAGCGGGGTGGAAGGCTGCCCAGCTCACACTCGAGGAGCGCGAGGGGATTCTGACGGCCTCGCCGAAATCGGCGATTCGCAGCTCCGTCCAGCTCGGGCTGCTCTCGGAACCCGACGGGCGGCTCGCGTTGCAGATGGCCGACGATCGCAACTTGACCGTGCACACCTACAACGAAGAGCTCGCGCGACGAATCTTCGCCCAGCTCAGCGAATACGCGTCGCTGCTGGAGCGTTGGATCGGCGCCCTGGAACGCCAGTCCTCTTCCGACCCTCGCTGACCCGGCAAGCTACTAGGGCGCCTCGTCGCCGTCGAAGACTCCCGTGTCGAAGCCCGGGGCCGGATCCGTGCTTTCGGCCGGGAACGGCGCGTCGAAATCAGGTCCGGGTCCGGGGTCATCGTCCGCGCCCTCCCCTGCCGGCTCCTCCTTCGACAGGAACCGGTTGCGGAACGCCTCGAGGCTCACCGGGATGTGCTCGGCGAGCGCCGCATCCATCCGGAACACCGTCGGGCGATCGGCGCGCTTGGCGATGATGCGGTCGCCCTGCTGGACGCCGAGCTGCACGTCGGCGAGCACCGGCGCGTCGCCGCCGTCCGCTGGCGACTTGCCGAAGATCCGGATCGCGGTGTGCGCGGGCGAGAGGCCGAGACCCGCCAGCTCCTCGGGACCCATCTCGTCCGCGGCGATGTCGACGGCATCGAGCCGCGCCATTTCGGCGATGAGCCGCGAGGCCAGGCCGGCGGCCATCGGCTCGGGCGTCGTGTCCCAGCCGGCCTCCGTGCGCGTGCCGCTGATCGTGACGACCTCCGTCGCTCCCTGCGCTTCCGCGGTCGCATCGCGGAAGGTCAGCTCGAAGCGCTCGGCGTCGCTGGCGACGTAGTGCGACAACTGCTTGAACCGGAATGCGTCGACGCGCTTCGGCAGCTTCTGGAAACGGTCTTCGGGAATCTGATAGAGGGCGTCCTCGGCGGCCTTGCCGGCGCGCGCGTTCGTGGCGATGACCCCCCCGATCGCCAGCTCCCAGCGCGGCGGCTCCGCTCCGGCCTCGGCCTCGCCGGTCAGCACGACGCGGTACTCCGGCGCATCGAGCCCGACATCGGCCGCCGGCGGCGGCTCGTCGACGAAGCCGGCCGCGCGCAGGAACACGAGGTCCGAGAGCAGCGTCTCGATGGCGTTGTCGTCGGCCTCGCCCTCGATCGGCGCCACCAGCCGCCACGTCCCGTCGCGCTTCTCGACGGTGGCGCCGCCGCCCGTCCACTCGGCCTCGATGCGCGTCACGTCGTCGCGCTCGAAGCGCAGCGGCCGGCGTTCGCGCAGGTCGTCGAGTGGTTTGTCGAAGCTCGTGGTCTTGAACGTCGCGACCGTGAAGACCGGCGTCTCGTCGGCCGCCGCGGTGGCGGCGTAGCTGTTGGCGCCGACCGGCGTCTTCTTGCCGACCCGCAGCTCGTGCTCCTGATCGGCGATTCCGAAGCGCACCACGCGCGCGTCCTCGCCGAGACCATACACCGAGAGCGGTTGCGGCTCCTCGAACACCGCCTCGCTCGACATCGTCGCGAGCGCCGTCGCGATCGCGTCGGCCGCCGTCGCGTCCGCCGGAAAATCGACTGGCGCGACGACGCGCCACGCGCCGTCGCGGCGCGCGAGGCGCGCGTTGCGGCCGTCGCTGGTGGTGAGCTCGATCCACTCGACCTGCGCGGGCTCGAGATCCCCGAACAGGCGCTTCGCCTGCTCGGTGGCCTCCAGCGTCTGCGTCTCGTGGCGGTTCGACCACCAGATCGCGGCGCCGAGCGCGACGGCGACGAGCAGCAGGATTCCGGTATTGCGCCACGACACCGCGCCGCTCCTACCGCCCAGGCGCCTTCCGCCGGCTCCACCACGCGAGCACACCGACGATCGCGATCCCCTGCGGCAGCAGGAACAGCGCCACGTAGCGGATCTGCGAGAGCTGCTCGGTCGACAGCATCAGCCGCGAAGCGCGGGACTTGTTGGGGCGAATCGAGATCGCGTCCTCGTCCCCGAGCAGCCAGTTCACCGCGTTCACGAACAGGTCGCGATTGCGATAGGCGTCGATTCCCTGGTTCGCGGCGAAGTCGCTGTCGCCGAACACGACGAGCCTCGGCGCCGGCGGCGGGGCCGGCGCCTCCTCGCCGTCGGCGGCGACGGCGGGCGGCGGGCTCGCGGGCTG
>CAYOHN010000212.1:0-6500 GCA_964403735.1 uncultured Spirochaetales bacterium
CTCGTCGTCGCCACCGGAACGCTCGAACCCGAGCGCGAGGTCGAGGTTCGCCCGCGCACGGCCGGTATCGTCGAGCGGATTCTCGTCGAGGCGGGCGACGCGGTCGAGCGCGATCAGGTGCTGCTCGAGCTCGAGCGCGAACTGCTCGAGGCGCAGGTGCAGGAGGCGCGCGCCGCCGTCGAGGCGGCGCGGGTCGAGCGGCAGTATGCGCGGATCGACGCGCAGCGCGTGACGACGCTCGGCGCGCGCGGCGCCGCATCGGAGCAGAAGCTCGACGAAGCCCGCTCGCGTCACGAAATGGCCGCCGCCAAGCTGGCCCAGGCCGAGGCTCGGCTCGTCTTTCTCGACGTCCAGCTCGGCTACACGACGATTCGGGCGCCGCTCGCCGGCACCGTACTCGACGTGTTCGTCGAGGAGGGCAACGCGGTCTCGCCGGTGACGGCGGTGACCGGCGGCACGCTGCTGCTCTCGATCGCCGGCGGCGATGCGATCCATCTCGAGGGTCTCGTCGACGAGAACGAAGTCGCCCGGGTTCGCGTCGACCAGCCCGCGCGCCTGCGCACGGAAGCCTTCGGCGACCGCGTCTTCGCCGGGCGCGTGCGCAAGATCGCCCCGCTCGGCCAACGCGTGCAGAACGTCACGTACTTCGAGGTCGAGGTCGAGATCACGGATCCCGACGCCTCGCTGCTGCGACCGCGCATGTCGGGGGACGCCGACATCGTCACGGAGGTCGTCGAGGACGCGGTGCTCGTGCCGGAGACCGCCCTGCGCTATCGCGGCGCCGAGGTCCAGGTGGACGTCGTCGAGAGCGACACGCCTCGAAAGGTCGCGCCGCGCACGGTCGCGCTCGGCATCCTCGACGGGGCGCGGGTGCAGGTGCTCTCGGGTCTCGAGCCTGGCGAACAGGTGGTGCTGCCGTGACGGCGGCGGCTGTCACCCCGGCGTCGATCATCGAGCTCGACGGCGTGCACAAGAGCTACGACCTCGGCCGCGGCGCCGTGCATGCGCTGCGCGGCGTCGATCTTCGCATCGACGCCGGGGAGTGGGTCGCGATCATGGGGCCGTCCGGAGCCGGCAAGACGACCTTGCTCGAAATCCTCGGCTGCCTCTCGCGCCCGAGCGCCGGCCGCTACCGGCTGCGTGGCCGCGCGGTCGATGCGCTGGGCGCCGACGAACTCGCGCACATGCGCGGCGAGGAGATCGGCTTCGTGTTCCAGAGCTTCAACCTGCTGCCGAGGCTGAGTGCGGCGGAGAACGTCGCGCTGCCGCTCGTCTATCGGCGACGCCCGCGACGCGAGCGGCGCGAACGCGCCCGCGAAGCGCTGGCGCGGGTCGGCCTCGACGCGCGGGGCGACCACCGCCCCGCGGAGCTGTCGGGCGGTGAGCGGCAGCGCGTGGCGATCGCGCGCGCCCTCGTGAACCGGCCGGCGCTGCTGCTCGCCGACGAGCCGACCGGGAACCTCGACAGCGCGACGAGCGAGGAGATCCTCGCGCTGCTCGGCGCGCTGCACGCCGAGGGCAACGCCGTCGTGCTGGTGACCCATGACGCCGCCATCGGCGCGCGCGCGGCGCGCGTCGTGACGATTCGCGACGGTCGCGTCGAGAGCGACCGCGCCGGCGCGGCGCACTAGCCCATGCGTTGGCTCGGCGCGCTCTCCGAGGCGGCCGCCACGCTTCGGGCGCACAAGAGCCGCGCCCTCCTGACGCTCTTCGGGATCGCGTGGGGAACGGCGTCGGTGATCCTGCTGACCGGCTGGGGCGACGGCGTCCGGATCATGATGGAACGCGGCTTCTTCAAGACCGGCCGCAATCTCGGCGAAGCCTGGGCGGGCCGCATCAGCGAGGAGTTCACACCGGCCGTCGACCGTCGCTGGCTGTGGTTCACGTCGGCCGACCTCGCCGCGCTGCGCGGGCGCGCGAAGCTCTCGGAGGTCGTCGGCGGCGAGTACATGGAATGGGCTGCGGCGACGTACCACGGCCGCACCCGCAACGTCGACCTGCGCGGCATCGACCCGGAGACGGTTGCGATCCGCGGCATCGATGTCGCGGCCGGACGACCGATCACGCAGACGGACCTGGATCACCGCCGGCGCGTCGTCGTGCTCGGCGACCAGGTCCGGCGGACGCTGCTCGGCCCGCACGGAGGCGTCGGCACCTGGATCCGACTCGACGGACGGCCGTTCGAAGTCGTGGGACTTCTGGCGCCGGTGGGCGTGCAGCTGTCGCAGGACCGGATGCTGATCGACGAGCAGACCTGGACGCCGCTGACTACGGCCCAGACGCTGTGGCCGAAAGATTGGACGGAGGACGCGGTGGTTTCGAAGATCTTGTTCCGGATCCGCGATCGCCAGCACGTCGACGTCGCGAAGCAGGAGGTTCGCGCAATCCTGGCGGAACGGCTCCGAGTCTCGCCCGATGACGACGACGCCGTCGGCATCTTCAGCCCGATCGAGATGCTGAACCGCTTCCCGCTCGATCAGACGCGCGGCTTCCTGTTCCTGCTCGCGGCGACCACCCTCGGAGTCGGCGGCATCGGCGTCGTGTCGATGATGCTCGACGCCGTCCACGAGCGGCGTCAGGAGATCGGGATCCGGCTCGCCGTCGGCGCGACTCGTCGCGACATCCTCGAGCTGTTCTTCTTCGAGACGCTGGCGATCACCGCGACCGGCGGCCTCGTCGGCGCGGCGCTCGGCGTCGCCAGCACGTGGGCCCTCGGCCGCCTCGACGTGCCGGATCTGGTGCCGATTCCCGTCCTGCACCTGTCGCTCGTATTCGTCGCCGTCGGCGTGATGGGCGCCGTGGGTATCCTCGCGGGGCTGTGGCCGGCATGGCGCGCGTCCCGCGTCGATCCCGCGATCACGCTGCGGATGGAGTGACACGAGTGCTCGATCTGCTCCTCACGACCGCGCAGACGTTGCGCGCGCATGCGTTCCGTTTCGCGCTCACTTCGCTCGGCGTCACGTGGGGGACGATGATGCTGATCTACCTCACCGCATCGGTGACCGGCATGGACCGCCACTTCTCGCGCGAGATCGAGGAGGTGGGGCCCCGGATCGTCTGGATGTTCCCGGGCGTCGTGATCAAGGATCGCGTCGGCGAGCGCGGCGCCCGCGCCGTCGAGCTCGAGCACGAGGACGCCGAGCGGATCGCGACGCTGCGCGGCGTCGAGCACGCCGCGCCGAACATCGCGCTGTGGTCGTCCGTGATCCGGGGTGGCGGGCGCACGCGCCTGGCCACCGTCTACGGTGTCGCCGCCGAGTCTGCGTCGATCCGGAAGCTCGAGCCGGAGAGCGGGCGTTTCCTGTCTCCTGCGGATGTCGAGCGAGGCGCGCGCATCGCATTCCTCGGCTCCGAGGTCGCACAGCGCCTGTTCGGCCGCGCCGACCCGATCGGGCAGACGCTGCAGATCGAGTCGCTCCGGTTCCGCGTCGTCGGTGTCGCGCGCGCCAAGGGCGACCAGCTCGTCAACATGGGCGGCCAGGACGACAAGGCGGTCTACGTGCCGCACACGACGGTACAGCGCTGGTTCCAGCACGAGGAGCCGCTCCCGGCGTTGGTGTTCGCTCCCCTCGACGCCGAGCGCAGCCGCGACGCGATCCAACAGGTCCGCATCCTGTCGGGTCTGCACCACGACTTCGCTCCAGACCTCGATACCGCTCTGTCGTTCGTGAACATCCAGGACGTACTCGCAATCGTGGAGGGCATCGGGCGCGGGCTCCGGGTGTTCCTGGTCGCCGCCGGGTTGGTCACGATCCTCGTCGGCGCGGTCGGGATCATGAACATCATGCTCGTCGTCGTGGCCGAGCGACGGCGCGAGATCGGGCTGCGCAAGGCGCTTGGCGCCCGCCGCCGCGACATCTTCGGGCAGTTCCTGGCCGAGACGCTGGCGGTGTGCCTGCTCTCGGGCGTCGTCGGCGCGGGTCTGGGGACCGCGGCGGTCGCCGCGATGGCGAGCTGGATCCGCCGCAGCGGCTCGGAGTTCACGTCGCCGCCGGAACTCTCGCTCGCCACGACGATCGCCGTCGCCGGCGTGCTCGTCGCCGTAGGCGTCGCAGCCGGCGTGCTCCCGGCGCTGCGCGCCGCGCGTGTCGAGCCGGCAGAGGCACTGCGGTCGGCGTAGTCGAAGAGCCCACGTCGATGCTTTGACGACGACGCGTAGCGGGCCATCGCGTGCGCACCAACCTTCCGGGCACGCGCGAGTTCTGTCCCCTGGTCTTCCGTACCGAGGCGCTCGAGGCCTGGATCGGACGCGACCTGAGGGCCGAAGCACGCGCGGTGACTGCTCGCGTTCCCTCGGACGTGCTCGCCCGAACCGCCGCCTTTCTCCTGCTCGCAGATTCACGCTCGAGCTTTGCCATCGAGGGCGAGCGGTCGTCGCCGACGCGCATCGCGCGCTGGGGTCAGGCGATCGGTCAGGCCGGACGCACCCCCCTCGATCTCGACGAACTCCTGCGTCTGCAACGTCTCGTCATCGGCGACGCGCGCTTCGTTCCTCTCGGTCTGCGCGTGGACGACGGTTTCGTCGGCGAACACGATCGCGTGACTGGATTTTTCCGCGCTGACCCCGATAGAGGGGAGCCGCGTCCAGGAGATCGATGCCACCGAGTTCGACGAGCACGATGCGCAACCAGGATAGATCCGCGATCGCCGCGCTCTACCGCCGCATCTACGCACTCTGGAACGAGAAATCGGCCGATGGCTCCTCGACGTACGTTTAGTACGCCTCCGGGGCCATCGGCCGATTTCTCGTTCCAGAGCACGCATCTGCACGACCTCGATACGCACCTTCATGAATCATCCGGTCTAGCGGTTCGAGGTCGCGAGGCTCAGTTTCCCGAGGCGGATATCCGGAGCACGAAACTCGCTCCGTAGCCCTCGGCCCAGACCCGAATTTCTCGGTTGATGACTCGCCAAATGGCGTATAGAATACCGCCAAAAGACCGATCAGGACCGGGATGAGCACCACGATGGAAGACGCACGGACCCGCAGCGACGCGTCGGAGACGCCCGGCAGCGCCCTGGACGGGCTCACGCTCCTGGGGCTCCGCGCCAGGAATGCGCTCGAGCTGCTCGAGAAGGTCGAGCGCGGCTTCTCCTATGCCACGTTCGTGCGGTTGCAGCGAGCAATCGATGTGCCCGTGCAGGATCTCGCCGACTTCGTCCAGATCCCCGCGCGCACCCTGTTGCGACGCAAGGAAACCGGGCGTCTGCGCTCGGACGAGTCCGATCGCGTGCTCCGCGTATCTCGGCTCGTGGAGCGCGCCATCGAGCTGTTCGAGGGAAATGCAGAGGCCGCCCGCAATTGGCTCGCCTCGCCTGCGAAGGCGCTGGCGGGCCACACGCCGCTCGATTTCGCGCGCACGGAAGCGGGAGCTCGTGAGGTCGAGTCGCTCATCGGCCGGCTCGAACACGGCGTCAACACGTAGGCCGCTGGCGTCTGCCCTGCGCGATGGAAGGCTGGCCTCTTCTCAAGACGAAGCAAGCGGCGCACGCCTTCGACGGCGAGGGTGCCCGACTCTATGGCGGACGCTGGAACTCCCCCGGCAGGCCGGTGATCTACCTGGCATCGAACCTGGCGTTGGCCGTCCTGGAGGTCCTCGTTCACCTCCAGGACACCGGCCCCCTGCCCGCCTACAGCCACGCTCGCGCCGAGTTCGACGACGAACTCGTGGCGACGCTCGGCCGAGACGCGCTCCCCGACGACTGGGCAGACGATCCTGCGCCGGCCTCGACCCGGGCGATCGGAGACACCTGGCTCCAGGACCTCCGCACGGCCGTCTTCCGGGTCCCCAGCGCCGTCGTCCACAGCGAATGGAACTTTCTCGTCAACCCGCTCCATCCGGATTTCTCGCGAGTCGCCTTCGGAGAACTCGAGCCGTTCCGCTTCGATGTCCGCCTGCGTGGAAGTCGGTCGTGATCTGCGGCGCAGCTTTTCTCGGAGATCGAGAACGGACCCAACCCTGTCTCCGGAATGATCTGTAGACGGTGTGTCCGGCGCGGACCCGTCCTCGCCGGGAGATGCGAGGAGCGGCAGCGGATGCGTCTCGATGTCTCGATCCGATTCCGGCGCGACGAGCGGAGTCCCCTCGGAGAAAGTCAGGACATCGCCGACTCTCGAGCGAAGCTGTGGCAAGAACGTTCTCGGTGGTGTCGGCGTCGGCGACGAGTCGACCGACGGCTTGAAACTGCCCGGATCAGGGGGAACTTCTGGCGTCTCCCGGCAGGCGAGGTCCACGTCCGGCGTCGAGCGCTTCCAGTCGGCGGATCCGCTCGGCGATCGGCGGGTGCGTGGCGAACAGGCGGCCGAGCCCCCCGCCCGCGGCCTGGAGGGGATCGACCTGCGCCAGGGGCGCCACGTTGGGCGGGATCGCCATCGGCACCCGGCGGGCCGCCTGGTCGATCTTCGCGAGCGCGCTGGCCAGCGCGAGCGGCTGGCCGCTGATTCCGGCGCCCGTGGCGTCGGCCTTGAACTCCCGGGTGCGACTGATCGCGAACTGCAG
>CAYOHN010000213.1:0-6490 GCA_964403735.1 uncultured Spirochaetales bacterium
AGCGGGCGCACGATCGCCGACGTGATCTCGTAGGCGAGGAAGCTGAACAGCAGCACCACGGCGAGGTCGATGACGAAGATCCGCGTCACGACGGAGAACAACGGCGCGAAGGCCTGCTCGACCGGTGCCGCCGCGACGAGGCTCCAGTCGCCGACGCCGAGCCGCCGGCTGACGCCGATCGCGCGCCGGCCGTCTTCGCTGCGAAATTCGAGCAGGCGAGGACCGTCCGTGTGGGCGATCAGCTCGGCCGGGAAAGTGGCGAAGCCCACGCCGCCGGTCGATTCGCCGCCCGCGAGGACGCTCCCGGCGCCATCGACGAGGTGGACGATCGAGCCGATCGACACGTCGTTCAGGCCCAGCAGTTCCTCGGGCGGGGGAAGCAGCGCCTCGAGACACCCGATCGGCTCGCCCTCCGCATCGCGGATCGGAACGGCCGCGCGCAGCGTTCCGTCGACGGTGCGCAGCTCGGGGGCAAGCGCCGGCGTCGGGGGAGAAACGCTCGCGGGTCCGTCGCCGGTGTCGACGCGGCGGTTGCCCTCGAGGTCGAACACGGTGACGCGCGGGAGCAGGGCCGCAATGCCGAGGCCCTGCTGGAGCGAAGCGCGGGCGTCGCGCGCCGCGGACGTCGCGCCGGTGGCCGTCTGCGCGATGGCGGGTTCTCGGGCCAGGACGTCGAGCAAGGCCAACGCATCGCGCGTCGCGCCGGCCAGGCGGTGGTCCGCCTGCCGCAGAAGTGCCGGGTAGCTCTCCTCGAGGTGAGCGCGCAGAAATCCATACGTGGACTGGACCGAGATCCAGCTCACCACGAGAGACGTCACGAACGTCGACAGGAAGACGAAGAAAATGATCTTCGTCGCCAGGCTGTCGCGCGGCTGCCGCCGCTCGGCGAGCCAGGATTCGGGCATGGAACCGCGCTCCCTGCGCCCCTGGATCATCGGCTGGAAGGGGACGTTCCTTGATCCGTCCGGAACGCTTTTTCCGGCTCGCGAGCCCGCGCCCCAACCGGGCGGAAATTCGAACGAATCTTTGCGGGCCGGGGTGGCCTCCAGTACCTTCGGACGACCGCATGACTCGAAGTCCCGACGTCAGAACCGAGCCGAGCGCTGCCGAGCCGGCAACCGATGTCGCGATCGACGCCGAGCTGGCGGCGCTGCGCGTCGAGATCGACCGGGTCGACCGGGCGCTGTTGGCGCGGCTGAACGAACGCGCGGCTCTCGGCCAGCAGGTGGGGCAGCTCAAGGCGCGCACCGGCCGGCCGGTCTTCGCCGCCGGCCGGGAGCGGGACCTGCTGGAGGCACTGTGCCGCGACAATCCCGGCCCCTTTCCGACCGATGCGATCGAGCCGGTGTTCCGAGAGATCATCTCCGCGACGCGCGCACTCGAGCGCCCGCTGCGGATCGCGTACCTGGGACCGGAGGGCACCTTTGCGCACGAGGCGGCGCGGCGCTTCTTCGGCGCGTCGGCCGCGCTGGTCGCGGTGAGTCCGATTGCCGAGATCTTTGCCGCGGTGGAGCGGGGCGACGTGGAGCACGGTGTCGCCCCCGTCGAGAACACCACGCAGGGCGTCGTCACGGAGACCTTCGACACGCTCGCCACCACGCAGGTGGCGCTGTGCGGCGAGATGCTGCTGCGCGTGTCGTACCAGCTGCTCTCACGGAGCGGGCGCCTCGACGAGGTGAAGCGCGTCGCCTCGCATCCGCAAGGCCTCGCCCAGTGCCGGCTCTGGCTCGACCGCCATCTGCCGGGCGCCGAGCGCGCGGAAGCGGCGAGTACCGCCTCCGCGGCGCGACTCGCGGCGGATGACAGCGCCGTGGCCGCCGTCGCCAGCGCCGTCGCCGGGGAGACGTACGGATTGACACCGGCGGCCCGGGAGATCGAGGACCGGCGCGACAACACGACGCGGTTCCTGCTGCTCGGACGGGAACCCGCGGCGCGCAGCGGACAGGATCTCACGTCGACCGTGTTCACGGTGCGCAAGACCCAGCCCGGGGCGCTGCACGGCTTGCTCGCGCCGTTCGCGCGGCACGGGGTGAATCTCACGTCGATCCAGTCGCGGCCGATGCCGGGCAAACCGTTCGAGTACCTGTTCTTCCTCGATCTCGAGGGACATCGCGACGACGCTGCCGTCGTGGCTGCGCTCGGCGAGGCGGCCGCCTCCGCGCACTCGCACCGGGTGCTCGGCTCGTTCCCGCGGGCGACGCTCTCCGGCGAAGCGAGCGCGTCGTGAGCGTGGCGTCGCGCGTGAAGCCCTGGATCGCGGCGCTCCAGCCGTACGTACCCGGCAAACCCATCGAGGAGCTCGAGCGAGAACTCGGAGTGACGGGAATCGTCAAGCTCGCGTCGAACGAGAATCCGCTCGGTCCGTCGCCGATGGCGCTCGCCGCCGTCCGCGCCGCGCTCGACGGCGCTCACCGCTACCCCGACGGCGCCTGTTTCGCGCTGCGTGACAAACTCTCGCGTCGGCTCGACGTGGCGCCCGAGCAACTGGTATTCGGCTGCGGCGCCGATGAGCTGCTCGAGCTGGTGGCCAAAGCATTCCTGGGTCCCGGCGACGAGTGCGTGTTCGCCTGGCCGTCGTTCGCGATGTACCCGATCGTGACCCGCGGCATGGGCGCCACGCCGGTCGCGGTGCCGCTCGACGCGCAGATGGTGCACGATCTCGACGCGATGGCGCGCGCGATCACCGACCGCACGCGCGTCGTCGTCGCCTGCAATCCGAACAATCCGACCGGCACCAGCATCGGCGCCGAGGCCTTCGAGCGCTTCGCCGCGGCACTCCCGGAAGATCTCGTGCTCCTCGTCGACGAAGCCTACGCAGACTTCGCGCGGCGGCCGGACTTTCCCGATGCGCTCGCCTGGGTGCGCCGGCGTCCCGGGACGCTCGTGGTGCGGACGTTCTCGAAGAACCTCGGTCTCGCCGGACTGCGCGTCGGCTATGGCGTCGCCGATCTCGAGCTCGCGGGCTTGCTCGAGCGCGCCCGACACCCGTTCAACGTCAACCTGCTCGCCGAGGTCGCGGCCGTGGCGGCGCTCGACGACGTCGAGCATCTCGAGCGCACGCGCCGGATCAATGCAGAGGGCATCGAGACGCTGACCCGCGAACTCGGTGCGCTCGGCATCGAGGTCTGGCCGAGCGAGGCCAACTTCGTGCTCGCGCGGCCGGGGCCCGGCATCTACGAGCGCCTGCTGCGTGAGGGCGTGATCGTGCGGCCGCTCGGCGGCTTCGGCCTGCCCGACTTCGTGCGGAT
Organism: uncultured Spirochaetales bacterium; assembly: GCA_964403735.1. GTDB lineage: Bacteria > Myxococcota_A > UBA9160 > UBA9160 > PR03 > CAADGG01. Next base: position 3,249 of record CAYOHN010000213.1, read on the forward strand.
CACGGTCGGCCTGCCCGACGAAATCGAGCGGCTGGTGAAGGCCCTGCGACGGATCGCCGAGGAGGACGCGTGAGCAGCGGAACCCCGAGCGTGCGCTTCGACCGCATCGCCGTCCTCGGCCTCGGCCTGCTCGGAGGCTCGTTGGCATGGGCCGCTCGGGAGCGCGGCCTGGCGGACGAGGTCGTCGGCTGCGGACGACGTCCGGGGCCGCTCGAGCGCGCCCGCGAGCGCGGCCTCGTCGATCGCGTCACGATCGACCCGGCCGAAGCCGTGAGCGGCGCAGACCTGGTGGTTCTCGCCACGCCCGTGGGCCTCATGGGTCCGCTCCTGAGCGCGGCGGCGCCACGGCTCGCCGCAGGAGCCCTCGTCACGGACGTCGGGAGCGTGAAGGCGGTGCTCGCGGAGACGATTCCGGGGCTCTTGCCCCCCGGTGTCGCCTATGTCGGATCCCATCCGATGGCCGGCAGCCACGAGAAGGGCTCCGATCATGCCCAGCCCGATCTCTTCGAGGGCTCGACCTGCATCGTGGCCCCCCGGCCGGACACCCCGGCAGCGGCGGTGGCCCGGATCGACGGGCTTTGGACGGCCCTCGGGGCCCGGGTCTTGCGCCGGGATCCGACCGGTCACGACCGCGAGGTGGCGTGGATGAGCCACCTTCCCCATGTTCTCGCCTTCGCGTTCGTCCGTGCGCTCGGCGGAGCACCGGCCGGGACGCGTCAGGTGGCGGGGCCCGGCTTTCGGGATTTCACGAGAATTGCGCGCAGCGACGCGGAACTCTGGGCCGATATCCTCGCCGCCAATGCCAAAGCGATGGGCGGGCCGCTCGCACGAGTGGCTGCCGAACTCGGAGAGATCGCTCGCGTGATCGAATCCGGGGACGCAGAGGCGCTCGAACGATGGATTGCCGAAGCCCGAACGCGGCTCGTGGAAGGAGACGCGTCCGAGGGGCTCGGAAACGACTGAGGCTCGGAGACGGCCGAAACTCGGCGGCGATCGCGGCTCGGACACGATCGCATGGAAAGACACATCGAGGATCTCGCCCGATCCGGGGGCGAAAACCCGGAAATCCAGGACCGCGCAGGCGCGCGGCCCCGAAGGGAGTTCGAACACACCGCATGACTGACAGCATGACCGAATCGCAGACGGCACAGACCGCAGGTTCGGAGAGCTTTGCCGAGCTCTTCGAGAAGACCTCTCGCACGATCAAGGAGGGCGAGGTCGTCCAGGGCACCGTGCTCGGGATCGACGGCGAGCACGTGCACGTGGACGTGGGCTTCAAGTCAGAGGGGTTGATCCCGCTCTGGGAACTCATGGCCGACGATGGCAGTGTTCTCGTCGAGCCCGGCGACAGGGTCGACGTCCTGATCGAAGAGACCGAGGACATCGATGGCCGCATCACGCTTTCGAAAGAGAAAGCGGACCGGCTCAAGATCTGGGACGACATCAGTCGCGCCTTCGAGGCCGACGAAGCCGTCGAAGGCATCATCGTCGCGCGCGTCAAGGGCGGTCTTTCCGTCGACATCGGCGTCAAGGCGTTCCTGCCCGGGTCCCAGGTGGATCTGCGTCCGGTCCGCAATCTGGAAGCGTTGATGGGGGAACGCACGGCGTTCAAGATCATCAAGTTCAACAAACGCCGCGGCAACATCGTGCTCTCCCGGCGTGCTCTGCTCGAGAAGGAGCGCGAGCGCCAGCGCCGCGACACGCTGCAGACGCTCGAGGTCGGCCAGATCGTCGACGGTGTGATCAAGAACCTCACCGACTACGGCGCGTTCATCGATCTCGGCGGCATCGACGGCCTGCTCCACGTCACCGACATGTCGTGGGGCCGAGTCAATCACCCGAGCGATCTGTTCCAGGTGGGCGATCAGCTGAAGGTGAAGGTGCTGAAGTTCGACCCGGAGAGCGAGCGCGTGTCGTTGGGCCTCAAGCAGATCCAACCGGATCCGTGGGTCGATGCGGCGCACAAGTACCCGATCGGGAAGCGCATCCAAGGCAAGGTGGTCTCGCTCACGGACTACGGCGCGTTCCTCGAGCTGGAGCCCGGGATCGAGGGACTGGTGCACGTCTCGGAGATGTCTTGGACCAAGCGGGTCAAGCATCCGTCCAAGGTGGTTTCGGTCGGCGACGCCGTCGATTCAGTGGTCCTCGACATCGACGAGGGCAATCGCAAGATCTCGCTCGGCATGAAGCAGATCGAGCCCAATCCGTGGAGCCTGATCGAAGAGAAGTACCCGGTCGGGACGCACGTGCGGGGCACGGTTCGCAACATCACCAACTTCGGGATCTTCGTCGGACTCGAGGAGGGCATCGACGGACTCGTGCATGTCTCGGACATCTCGTGGACGGAGCAGATCAAGCATCCCGGCGAGAAGTTCGAGAAGGGCGACGAGATCGAGGCCGTCGTGCTCAAGATCGACAAGGAGAACGAGAAGTTCTCGCTCGGGATCAAGCAGCTCCAAACCAATCCGTGGGACGACATCCAGCGGAACTACCCGCTCGGCTCGGAGGTCGAGGGAGAGGTGTCGAGCGTCGCCGACTTCGGGGCGTTCGTGCGGCTTTCCGAGGGGATCGAAGGGCTGATCTACACCGGGGAGTTGGCGGCGGAGCCGGTCTCGTCTCCGGCGGATGTCGTGAAGGTGGGCGATCGCATCCAGGCCGTCGTCACCCGCGTGGATCCGAACGAGCAGAAGATCTCGCTGTCGATCAAGGCGATGCACGATCAGCAGACGCGCAAGGCGCTGGCCGACCAGGCGGTGGAGATGGCGAAGAGCCAGCGCTCCACGTTGGGCGATCTGCTCGCCGAGAAGCTGGCGCAGAAGACCGACGACGAGTAGAGGGCGGCCAGACCGGGTGCTTGCGGGCTCGGGAGGGAGGCGATGACGAAAAGCGGTCTCATCGAGAAGGTGGCCGAGCGGACACTGCATATATCGAAGAAGGACACCGAGGTCGTCGTGAACACGATTTTCGACTCGATGACGGACGCGCTGCGGCGGGGAGAGCGCATCGAGATCCGCGGATTCGGAAGCTTCCAGGTCAAGGTTCGCGAGGCCCGCGACGGTCGCAACCCGAAGACCGGCGAGATGGTGAACATTCCCGCCAAACGCACGCCGTTCTTCAAGGTCGGCAAGGAACTGAAGGAGATGGTGGATCGCTCGCCCGCCCCGAGCGGTTCGACCGAGGATTCCGGAGAGTCGCTCCCGGCCTGAGAGTCTTCCCCGCCCCCCCCAGGAGCCCGTCTATGC
>CAYOHN010000214.1:0-6478 GCA_964403735.1 uncultured Spirochaetales bacterium
CGGCCGCCGAGTTCGGCTGTGAACCGGGCCCAACCGGCCCAGTCCGATTCGTCGAGGCCGTCCTCGATCGAGACGATCGGATAGCGGCCGATCCAGTCGGCCCAGAACGCGATCATCTCTTCGCTACTGAGAGTCTCGTTCTCGCCGGCAAGGACGTAGGACCCGTCTTCGTGGAACTCGCTGGCCGCCGGGTCGAGCGCGATGGCGATCTGCTCGCCGGGCCGGTAGCCGGCCTTCTCGATGGCGGCGAGCACCAGTTCGATCGCCTCGCGATTGCTCCCCAGGTTCGGGGCGAAGCCGCCTTCGTCTCCGACCGCCGTCGAGTAGCCCTTGGCGTGCAGCACCTGGGCGAGGGCGTGGAAGACTTCGGCGCCCCAGCGCAGCGCCTCGCGGAAGCTCGGTGCGCCGAGCGGGAAGATCATGAACTCCTGGAGGTCGACGTTGTTGTCGGCGTGGGCGCCGCCGTTGACGACGTTCATCATCGGTGCCGGGAGCAGGTGCGCATCGTCTCCGCCGGCCCAGCGGTACAGAGGGAGGCCGCCGGCGCGCGCGGCGGCGTGCGCCGCGGCCAGCGAGACGCCGAGGATGGCGTTGGCGCCGAGGCGCGCCTTGGTATCGGTCCCGTCGAGCGCGATCAGCGCGCCGTCCAGCGCGGCCTGCTCGTCGAGGCCGCCGAGCGAAGTTCCTGCGACCGTGTTCGCAATCTCTCCGTTCACATGCTCGACAGCGCGCAGCACGCCCTTGCCGCGATAGCGCGTGGTGTCGCCGTCTCGCAGCTCGAGTGCCTCGCGGGAGCCCGTCGACGCGCCCGACGGCACCGCCGCGCGGCCCATCTGCCCGTTCGAGGTGAGCACGTCGACCTCTACCGTCGGATTCCCCCGTGAGTCGAGAATCTCCCGTCCCACCACGCGCGCGATCGTCACCTTCGCCATCGTCCGCCTCCGCCCCGCACTCCGTTCCGGTCCACGCGGGCCGCGAAAGCTAGCGCGTCAACCAAGGGGGACGACGACGGGGTGGCCGTCTGGCGTGGCGAGGACATCGGCTTCGATTCCGAAGGCTTCTCGCAACAGGGCTGGTGTGAGGACCTCGGTGGGCGGGCCGGCGGCGAGGATGCGGCCGCCCACGAGCAGCGCGAGCCGGTCACAGGTCCGTGCGGCCACCGCGAGATCGTGCGAGACGACGAGCGCGCTAGCGCCGGAGGCGGCCAACTCGCTCACGCGGCCGAGAACCTGCAGCCGATGGCGCAGGTCCAGGAACGCCGTCGGCTCGTCGAGCAGCAGCAGCCGCGGTCCCTGGGCGAGCGCGCGGGCCACGACGGCGAGCTGGCGCTCGCCGCCGGACAGCGACAGCACCGAGCGCGCCGACAGCTCCTCGATTCCGAGCTGCTCCATCGCCGTCTGCGCGGCCGCCAGATCGCGGCGGCCCTCGAAGCCGAGCCAGCCCAGGTGCGGCGTGCGGCCCATCAGCACCACCTCGGCGACGGAGAACGGAAACGGGAACTGCGTCTCCTGCGGCACCAGTGCGACGGCGCGCGCTCGCTGGCGCCGGTCGAGCCTCGCGAGGGGCTGTCCGTCGAGCTCGACGGTGCCGGCCTCGGGAATGAGCAACCCGCACGCGATGCGCAGCAGCGTCGACTTGCCGGCACCGTTCCGGCCGAGCAGGCCGACGATTTCACCCGGCGCGACGTCGAGGTCGGCGCCGGCCAGCACGGCGTGGCTGCCGAGCCGCGCCCGAACCCCCCGCAGCGACAGACGCGGCGGCCCGCTCACGGCAGCCCTCCCCGGCGGCCCTGCCGCCGCAGCAGCACGAGGAACAGCGGGCCGCCGACCAACGCGGTGATCGCGCCGACTGGAAGCTCGCGCCCCGGCAGCATCGCCCGCGCGGCCGTGTCGCACGCCACCAGGAAGGCGGCGCCGCCGAGCACCGAGGCCGGTACGAGCAGCCGGTGGTCCGGCCCGAAGAGCAGCCGCAACGCGTGCGGCACGATCAGCCCGACGAAGCCGATCAGTCCGGACACCGATACGGCACCGCCGACGACGAGCGCCGTCACGAGCAGCAGCAGACGCTTGGCGCGCTCGACCGAGATGCCGAGCTGCTCGGCGGTCTCCTCGCCGAGCGCCAGCAGATCCAGCGCGCGGGCCAGTGGCAGCGCGCAGGCGAGTCCGGCGACCAGCACGCCGGCCAGCGCGGCGAGCAGCTCGCCGCGCGCTGCGGACAGCGTTCCGATCAGCCACAGGAAGATCCGGGTCCCCTCGGCCATCCCGCCGATCGACGCCAGGAACACGATCGCCGCCGACGCGAACGCGTTGAAGACCACGCCGGTCAGTAGCAACGTCGTCGCCGAGAGTCGCCCGCGCCAACCGGCGACACCGAAGAGCAATGCCGTCGCACCGAGCGCGCCGGCGAACGCCGCCACCGGGACGGCGCTCGCGCCGAACCCGAAGCCCGCGCCGAGGCTCAACACCGCGACACCAGCGAGTGCCGCGCCGCCGGAGATCCCGAGCACGAACGGATCGGCGAGCGGGTTGCGCAGCAACGCTTGGAAACAGACACCAGCGAGTGACAGACAGGCGCCCACCAGCGCCGCCGCAGCGACCCGCGGCAGCCGGATCCGCCGGACGATGTCGGCGGCCGGTCCGATGGCCTCGGGATCGCGCAGCGCGGCGAGCGCGTCGCTCGGCGTCACCTCGCTCGGCCCGACCACGAGTCCCGTCAGGATCGCTGCCAGCAGCAGCGCGGCAAGTGCCGCCAGGACGGCCAACAGCCGCAGCGGGCGCAAGGGGCTCACGGCGCGTCCTCGAGTTCGAGCGCCGGACCGTGCAGCGCCCGCGCGATCGTTCGGAGCGCGCGATCGAGATCGGGCCCCGGCAACGTCACGACGCCTTCTTCCAGCGCGACGACGCGCCGCTCGCGGACCGCCGGCAACGAGGGCCAACGGGCCCAGAATTCCGCGGCGGGCTGTGCGTCGTCGTCGCTGTCGAGAATCACGTCGGGAGCGGCGGCCACGAGCCACTCGAGGGAGCTGCGTGGCCACGTCTCGTCGAGCGCGGCGCCGAGATTCTGGCCGCCGGCCAGCGCGATCATCTCGTCGAGGAAGCTGCCGCTCCCGACGACGAACAGCGGCTCACGCTGCAGCACGAAGACGGTGCGCGGACGCGGGAACCCGGCGGTCGCGCGGCGCACGGCAGCGCACGTGCGCCGGATCTCGTCGATCCGGGCGCGCGCCGCGTCCGCGCGTCCCACCCGGGCGCCGAGCGCGGCGATGCTGTGCAACACCTCGTCGAAGCGCACGGGATCGAGCACCAGCACCGGCACGTCCAGCGCTTCGAGCTGTCTGCGGAAATCGCGCTGTTCGAGACTCGGGACCAGTGCGACGAGGTCGGGTCGCAGCGCGACCACCGCCTCGAGGCTGGGCGAGTAGAGACCGCCGACACGGGGCAGCGATGCCAGGTCCGGCTCGGCGCGCGCGGAGAAGTCATCGATTCCGACGAGCACGTCCCGCGCTCCCAGCGCCACGACGATGCGCGTCAACGACGGGTTCATCGAAACCACGCGGCGCGCCGGCTCGGACGCGGGGGGTTCCGGTGAGCTCGCCGACTTCGGCGCGCTCGCCGCCGCGGCCGCCGCGAGTGCGAGTGCGAGCAGTCCGGCCGCCATCGTCGAACGCATGGCGCGCGACGGTAGCGGGCGCGGCTGGAGGTGCCGGGGGCAGCGCTGCCCCCGGCACCCGAGATCGCGGCTACTGGGCTGTGCCGCTCTTGCCCGACACGCTCAGGTGCGGCCGAAGCTTCTCGAGGTTCGCGGGTCCGATCCCGCGGATCTCGAGCAGCTCGTCGACGCTCTCGAAGCCGCCGCGTTGCTGTCGGGCTTCGAGGATCGCCTGCGCGCGCTTCTCCCCGATCCCCGGCAGCTGCACCAGCTCGGCGACCGTCGCCGTGTTCACGTTGACGATGCCCGGGCCGTCCTCCGCGATGCCCACGCCGGGTGCTGCGGTAGCCAACACGGCCCCGAGCAGCAGCGCCGCAAAGCCGGCGCGCGTGAGCGCGCGCAGCGCCCGTACCGTACGAGCAACTCCGACCCCGCCTCGTTCGAGGCGCGTCTCATCCCTTCGATCCATTGCGAAGCTCCCACGGGACCGTGGGGTGAAGACCGAACCGCGACCGCCTAGCGGTCGCGCGAGACGGCGAAGTCGGCGGCGGCGGTCAGCGCCTCCTTGGCGGCACCGTCGGGGAACGGCGCGATGGCGGTCCGTGCGCGGGCAACGTGTTCATCGGCCCGCCGAACGGCGTCTTCGACGCCGCGGTAGCGCGTGACGATCTCGAGTGCCGGCGCCAACTCCGCGGCGTCGAGCGGCTGGCCATCGCCCTCGGCGGCGTCGTGGCGGGCCGCGCTCTTCAAGCCCGCCGCGACGGCGGCGCGTTCGTCCGAGGTGCAGCGCTTCAACGCGAGCAGCAACGGCAGCGTCACCTTGCCCTCGCGCAGATCCGTGTAGGGCAGCTTGCCGAGCACGTCGGCGCCGGCTTCGTAGTCGAGTGCGTCGTCGCGGATCTGGAACGCGAGTCCCAGTTCGCGGCCGAACTCCGCAATCTGTCGCCGTTCGGCGCGCGTGACGCCCCCCAGGATTGCACCGGCCTCGCAGGCCGCGGACAGCAGCGCGGCGCTCTTGCGGTCGATCACAGCGTAGTACTGCGTCTCGGTGACTTCCGGATCGAAGCTGCGCTGAAGCTGGAGAACCTCTCCCTCCGCCATCAGCCGAATCGTGTTCGAGAACACCCAGAGCACGTCCAGGTCGCCGTCTTCGACGATCATCGACGACGCCCGCGCGTAGAAGAAGTCTCCTGCCAGCACGGCGCGACGATTGCCCCAGAGCGCCATCGCCGAAGGTCGGCCGCGGCGCAGCTGGGAGGCATCGACGACGTCGTCGTGGAGTAGCGTGGCGGTGTGCAGCAACTCGACTGCCGCGGCGACCTGCACTCGACGCGGTCCAGTGTACCCACAGAGTTCCGCGCACAAGAGCAGCAAAGCCGGCCGAACGCGCTTGCCGCCCGATGCGAGCACGTGATCGCCGACGGCGGCGATCACATCGCTTTCCGACGCGAGCTGGTCGCGCATGGCGCGCTCGATCAGATCGAGCGACGGGGCGATGCGATCGAGTGCCAACGCGAAGGCAGCGGTGAGCGATTGCATCGATTCCGATCGGAGGGAACCCGAAGCCGGGGGGGGCGGCGACATTTGAGGCGAAGCCTAGCCAGAGGGCCTCGGGCCGTCAAACGGAGAACGGACGGAAACGCCTGAGTTCAAAGCGGAATCACGCATCCGGCGGGAATCGGTGCGAGCCCTCGGTCGGGTTCACGGCGCTGCCTCGCGCAGCGCCGCGCGCGGGCGGCGCCGCGCTGCGACGGAGCCACAGCACGGACTCGGCGACATCGCCGACCGGCACCAGTTCGGCACCGCTCGCGCGCAGTTTCTCGTGGCCACCGCGCGGGATGAGCGCGCGGTGGAACCCGAGCCGGGCCGCCTCCTGCACGCGCGCCTCGACGCGGCCGACGCGCCGCACCTCGCCGCCCAGTCCGACTTCACCGATCGCGACCGCATCCGGTGGCAGCGCGACATCGAGTCGACTCGATGCCAGCGCGAGCACCACCGCGAGATCCGCGGCCGGCTCTCCGATGCGCATCCCGCCAGTCACGTTGAGGTACACATCCATGCCGAGGACATCGATGCCGCCGCGCCGTGCCAGGACCGCGAGCAGCAGCGCGAGGCGCCCGTCGTCGAAGCCGATGGCGGTGCGCCGTGCAGTGCCGTAGCCCGCCGGCGCCACCAGTGCCTGTACCTCGAGCAGAAGAGGACGTGTGCCTTCCAGCAGGGCGACGACGCAGGAACCGGGCGCGTCGCCGCGGCGCTCGGCGAGGAACAGTTCGCTCGGATTCGCGACGCCCGCGAGGCCGTGTTCGCCCATCGAGAAGACGCCCACCTCGAGCGTCGACCCGAAGCGGTTCTTGCCGGCCCGCAGCACGCGGAACGACTGGCCGCGATCGCCCTCGAAGGTGAGTACGACGTCCACCAGGTGCTCGAGCACGCGCGGGCCGGCGAGCATGCCCTCCTTCGTCACGTGGCCGACGAGGATCAGCACGGCGCCGGTGGACTTGGCGAGCGCGATCAGGTCCGCGGCGCTCTCGCGTACTTGGGCGACGGAGCCGGCCGCCGACTCGACGCGCTCGGTCTGGACCGTCTGGATCGAATCCACGAGGACGAGCCGCGGAGCGTGCTCTCGCCACGCGTCGGCGATCGCCTCGACGCGGGTCTCCGCGAGCACCAGCAGCGATTCGGGCAGCACCGGCAAGCGGGCTGCGCGCAACCGGATCTGCTCGGGACTCTCCTCGCCGCTGACGTACAGCACCGAGCCTGATGATTCGGAGGGCTTCGCGGGAGAGGAACCTCGGGACGGCGCAGGATCAGGTCGGGTCGCGGGAGAGGA
>CAYOHN010000215.1:0-6454 GCA_964403735.1 uncultured Spirochaetales bacterium
ACTGCCGAGCGGCCGCACGGCGGTCCTTGCGGCCCGCATATCCGACGTCGCGCGGCGCCACGCCGGCCGCCCGCGCCAATGCGCGCGCCACCTCTTCGGTGTTGCGCTCGCGCTTCTCGATCCGCACGAAGGTATGACCGCCGTCCCCGGTCGGTTCGTACGACGGAACCTCGTCGACGAAGAAGTCGTCGATCTCGACGCGGATGCGCGGTCGCACTCAGGACGACGCGACGGCGGCGCAGGGAGCGAAGGAAAGCCGGTGCTCCGGGCACGGACCCAGGCGTTGCAGCGCCTCCAGGTGTTCGGGCGTGCCATAGCCCATGTGCCGGGCGAAGCCATAGCCGGGATGCTCGCCATCGAGGCGACGCATCCACGCGTCGCGATGGACCTTGGCGACGATCGACGCCGCGGCGATCGAGCCATCCCGGGCGTCTCCCTTCACCAGGGGTGTCTGCGGGCAGCCGACGCCGGGAACGGTTCGGGCATCGACCAGCAGGTGCTCGGGCGGCAGGGCGAGCGACACCACGGCGCGACGCATCGCTTCGAGCCCGGCGCGGTACACGTTCCATCGATCGAGCTCCGCCGCCGACACCTCGCCGACGGCGACCGCCAGCGCCTGGGAATGGATCGCCGCCGCGAGTCGCTCGCGCACGCGCGGCGCCACTTGCTTCGAATCGCCGAGACCCGGCAGGTCGACGACCTCGGGAAGGATCACGGCAGCCGCGACGACCGGCCCCGCCAGCGGTCCCATGCCGACCTCGTCGACACCCGCGACGAGGGTCGCGCCGGACGATCGGAGCTGTGCGCGCAGCGCGAAGAGCGCCGACAGGCGAGCCTCCTCGCGGCGCATCGCCGCCAATCGCCGTGCCACCCGCTCGGCCAGCGCCGCCGCGCCCACTCGCGCGTCGGCGGACAGGGTCTCGAGCAGCCGTTCGAGAGCGACCGGATCGCGCATCTGCCGGACACGCGCCTCGTGAACGCGCAGCGCAACCGGCGCCGCTCGGCTCATCCTTCCCCCTCGCCGGCCCCAGCGCTGCGGAGGCCGAGGCGGCGCTCGATCGCGCGCAGCCGGCGCATCATCTCGGGCAGGCGCGCCAAGGCGGCCATGCTCTTGTGCCAGCGGCGCTCTTCGAGCGCCGGCGCGCCCCAGACGCGCGATCCCGGCGGCAGATCCTTGTGCAGGGCGGCACGCGCGCCGAGGAACGAAGCCGCGCCGATCGTGAGATGTCCCGCGCTGGCGGTCTGCCCCATCAGGATGGCGCCCCGTCCGACGCGCGTGGAACCCGCAAGGCCACTCTGCGCCGCGACCAGGACATCCTCGCCGATGTCACAGTTGTGCGACACGACGACCAGGTTGTCGATCTTCGCGTTCCGTCGCACCCGGGTCTCTCCGAGCGTGGCGCGATCGATCGTCGCATTGGCGCCGATCTCGACGTCGTCCTCGATCACGACGCGACCGACCTGCGGAACCTTCGTCGGACAGCCGGTCTCGTCGAGCGCGTAGCCAAAGCCGTCGGCGCCGAGCACGGCCCCCGGATGCAGCACGACGCGATCGCCCACCTCCACTTCTTCGCGCAGCACACAGCCGGCGTGTAGGATGCAGTCCGCACCCACCTTCGCATCGGGATACACGACGGCGTGGGGATGGACGACCGTGCGCGCTCCCACCCGCGCGCGGGCACCGATCACCGCGAGCGCGCCGATGTGGGCGCTCGCATCGATTCGCGCATCCGCAGCCACCACAGCGCGAGCGTCGACGCCGGGCGCAAGCACCTCGCGCTCGACGAGCAGCGCGACGGCGCGGGCGAAATCCAGGTCCGCACGCGGCGAGCGGATGGTGGGCCTTCCGCCCGTCTCGACATCGCGTGGCGCGATCACGGCGCCTGCCCGGCTCGCTGCGAGCACGGGAGCAAACGCGGGCGATCGAACGAACGCCAGCTCCCCCGGACCGGCAGCGGCGAGCGAAGCGACCGCGCCGACCCGAAAGCTCCCGTCGCCTTCGACGTCGCGGCCCAGCGCGGCCGCCAGCTCGCGCAGCGAGGTCGCGCGGATGCGCGGCATTCCGGTTCAGCGCGCCAACAGCACGGCGACCGGCGACGAGCGAACGACCGCGGCCGAGTTGCTGCCGAGAAAGTACTCGTGCAGGCGACTGCGACCAAATGCACCCATGACGATCATCGCGGCGCCGGCCTCGCGCGCCGCATCGACGATCTTCGCGTCGGGCCGGCCGAGCGTCGATGCCGCCTCGCGGATTCCGACGTCCGGTGTGCCGAGCAGCCGTCGCACCTCGTCGAAGCGCGCCGCCGAGCGGCCCTTGTCCTTCGAGTCCACGAAGACATGGATGGTCTCGCCGAGCTTGCCGGCGATCTCCACCGCCAGCCGCGCCGCGATCCGCGAGCCCGGCGAGCCGTCGAACGCCAGCAACACCGGACCCGTCAATGCGGCAGAGGCCGGAACCACCAGCGCGGGCTTCGACGTCTTGCGCAGGACGCCGTCGACCGTCGAACCGATCAGCGCCGTGCGAAAGCCGGCGTGCTCCCCGTCGCGGCCGAGCACCAGCAGGTCCGCCTGCTTGCTGCGCTCGACGATGACATCGTCCGCCACGCCGCGACTCGTCTCGGTGTCGAAATCGACGCCCTTCTCGCGCGCCGAGCCGGCCAGCCGGCGACAAGCGGCCTCCGCCCGTGCCGTCAGGTAACTCTCGATGGCGTCCAGCGGCGGGGGCGAGAGGCCGAGACCTTCGCCGCGCAAGCCGCGCGTGATCCGCTCCTCCACGACCGACAACCCGAGCGCGCGAGCGCCGAGGCGCGCCGCCAGCGCCACGCCGTAACGCTCGGCCGCTGCCGCCGCGTCCGAGCCGTCCGTCGCGATGAGTATCATCTCGATCATCGTGGCACCCCCGAGTCTCTGACCCTCTGCGTTCCCGAGCGGCTCCTCACGAGAGCCAACGTCCCAGCGGCGTGCCCCACAACAGCCGCATCGCACGCCGCAGCCAGCGCGTCTTACGCGCGTGATATGGGAACCAGATCGGCTCGGCCTTGGAGCCGAAACGGTCGACGACGATCGACTGCACCGCGCAATAGCTCCGGAGCCCGACCTCACCGTTGACCCGGCCGATGCCGCTCTGGCCCACGCCTCCGAAAGGCGATTCCGGGATCCCGTACGTGATCATGCAGTCGTTGACCACCGCGCAACCCGACCGGACCTGACGGGCGAGATCGGTGCCGCGACGCTTGTCGCGGGTCCAGATGTTCGCGTTGAGACCGTAGGGGCTGTCGTTGGCGAGGCGCAGCGCCTCGGCCTCGTCGCGCACGCGCATCACCGGTAGCAGCGGACCGAAACTCTCCTCGCGCATCACGAGCATCTCGTGATCGACGTCTGCCAGCACGGTGGGCTCGTAGAAGTAGCCATCATACGCCGGATTGCGGCGACCGCCCGTCAGCACACGCGCACCGTGCCGGCGCGCATCCTCGACGTGACGCTCGATGATGTCGAGCTGCGGCGGCCAGATCAGCGGTCCGACGTCGGACTCGCCGCCGGTGCCCTGGCGCAGCCGCCCCGTCTTCTCGACGACCCGGCGCAGGAACTCGTCGGCCACCGCGTCCACCACGTACACGCGTTCCGTGGAGACACAGACCTGGCCGGCGTTGGCGAAGGCGCCATACACGGCCCCGCTCGCGGCGCGCTCCAGATCGGCGTCGGCGCACACCACCATCGGATCCTTGCCGCCCAGTTCGAGCGTGGACGGGATCAGCAGACGTCCGCACGCTTCGGCGACCTTGCGGCCGGTGCCCACGCTCCCGGTGAAGCTGATCTTGTCGACGCCGGCCTCGACCAATGCCGCGCCAGTCTCGCCATCCCCGGTGACGCAGATCAGTACATCTTCGGGCAAGCCCGCGGCGCGGAACAGATCCTCGATCAGTTGGCCCGTGGCCGGCGTCGCCTCCGATGGTTTCAGCACCACCGCATTGCCGGCCATCAGCGCCTGGGCGCACGGACCCAGCGCCAACAAGAACGGGAAGTTCCACGGCGTAATGATGCCGACCACACCGAGCGGCCTGTAGACCACGCGGAGCTTCTTCGTCTTCATCAAGTGCAGCGGGACGACGCGCTCGGCGAGCAGCTTGCGCGCGCGCTTCGCCCAGAACTCGAGTGCGTCGCAGCCGGCCAGCAGCTCGGCGGACAACGCCTCGAACTCCGGCTTGCCGGTTTCCCGTTGGATCGTCGCGACGAACTCGTCCTGACGCGCCAGCAGCTCCTGCACGGCGCGACGCAACACCCGCCCGCGCTCGGCAAAGCTCGTCTCCGCCCAGGAGGTCTGGGCCTTGCGCGCGCGCTCGACGACGGCGCGCACGTCGTCGGCCGTGTGCACCTCGATCTCGCCGATCTGCTCGAGCGTGGCCGGGCTGCGCAGGCGCAGACGGCGACGTTGACCGGGCACATCCGGCAGGGGCTCGACGACGGCCATGACTTCTCCCGCGGGGTCGGACGCTGCGAGAGTACGAGACCCGCGGGGAGGAAGTCAATCGGATCGAAGCCACCTGGCTCCGACCCGGTCTCGTTCCGGACTCGTTCATGGGTCGGCCGGCCGCTCCTCGGTTGCGCAGCGCGGCGCTCCGTGTCAAACGAAGGAACGGAAGGGGGTCCATTCTTGGACGCCGATGCTTCGTTGGGCTCCGAGGCTTCGAATGCTCGGACTTCGACGCTGGGGCCCACCAAGGCCCACTCCGGTGCGGACGGGCCGGAGACCGGCCCTGCCGCCAGCGAGCCGGCGCTGCTGCGGCGGCACCCGGCGCTGCGCGCGCTGCCGCGCATCCCGTTCGTCCTCTCGGCAACGCCCGTCGAGCCGTTCGCGCTCGCCGGTTTGGCTCCGGGCGCATGCTTCGTCAAGCGCGACGATCGCTCCTGTGCGCTGTACGGCGGCAACAAGCCGCGCAAGCTCGAGTTCGTGCTCGGCGCGGCGGCGGCTCGGAACGCGCGCCGGCTCGTGACCACCGGCGGGGTCGGTACGCATCACGGACTCGCCACCACCATCCTCGGCCGGTCGCTCGGCATGGCGACGACGGTGGTCTGCGTGCCGCAGCCGCTGACGAAACACGTGCTCGAGCAGCTCGAGGCGATGCTGGCCTTCGGCGCAGAGATCCGCTTCGCGCGCAGCGTCCCTGGCGCCGCCTGGCAGACTGTATACGCGCTCGCGCGCAGCACCTTCGCGGGCGAACGCCCGCAACTCGTGCCGACCGGCGGCTCCTCGGCCGTCGGCGACATCGGATTCGTGTCGGCGGCCTTCGAGCTGGCCGAGCAGATCGAGACCGGCGCCCTGCCGGCGCCGAACGAGATCTATCTGCCCATCGGGAGCGGCGGCTCGCTCTCCGGACTCGCGCTCGGCGCACGACTCGCCGGGCTGCGCGCGCGGATCATCGGCGTGCTGGTCACGGACATCCTGCCGCCCGGACCGCGACGGATCGCCGCGCTGGCCCGCGCCACACTCGCGCGCTTGCGCCGGCTCGACTCGACACTGCCGGCGGTCTCGATCGGCCCGGCCGACTTCGAGATCACACGCGCGCAGGTCGGACGGGGCTACGGCGCGGAGACCGAGGCCGGACGGAGCGCCGCCCAGCGGGCGGGCGACGCCGGCCTGACGCTCGAGCAGACCTACACCGCGAAGTGCCTCGCAGAGTTGCTGGCGCGGCAGGCCGACGGGCATTCGAAGCCACCGTCGCTGTTCTGGAACAGCTACAACTCGGTGAATTTCTGGAGACACGCGCCGGCGCGACCGGGGCTCGACGGGTTGCCCGCATCGCTGCGACGGTGGATCGCCGAACGCGAGTGAAGCTCCGTCTCAGCGCTCGCTGAGATCCCGCTCGACGCCCGCCACCCAGCACAGCACGTCGGTCTCCGTGATCATGCCGGCCAGCGCATCGCCTTCCACGACGGGCAGGCAGCCGATCTTGTGATCCGCCATCAGTCGCGCCGCCAATTGGACCGAAGCGTCTGGATCGATCACGATCGGCGGTGCCGACATCACCCGTTCGATTTCGATCGCGTGCAGGAATGCGCGGCGCGCCTCGCTCGCGTACGAGCCGAGCTCCGACAGCGACGCCCGCAGCAGATCCCGCTGCGAGAGGACGCCCACGAGTTGCCCACCGTGTACGACCGGCATGTGTCGGACGTGCCCGAGCGTCATGATGTCCTCGACGGTCGACAGACGTTCCGTCACGCCGATCGTCACGATCTTCGTCTGCATGACGTCGCGGACGCGCGCGTTCTCGATCAATGCGAATCCTCTAGGGTGTGCGGTGCATCCAGATCTTTGCGTCCGGCCCTGTGCATCCGGACCCGTGCATCCGGACGGGGGAGCCGGGGCACCCGCCCGGGCGGGGCGACCGGAAGGCCCAGGAATCGTTATCGTCCGGGGGCTTTCGATGCCGGCCGGAGCCACGCATTCGGGAGGAGT
>CAYOHN010000216.1:0-6360 GCA_964403735.1 uncultured Spirochaetales bacterium
AGTCCCGTGAGTCCCCGATCGGTGTCGAGCGCGAGCAGCACGCCGCGTCGTTCGCGCAGGGCACCGTGCGCGGTGGCGAGCGGCGCGCGCAGCGGCAGCGCAAACGGCACGACGCGCGCGCGGACGATCTTCACCGGACGCCGCCGAGCGCGAGGCCCGCTCCCAGCAGCACGCCGAACCCGGCCGTGAGCTTCGCGGTTCCGGCCAGCGCGTCGTTGAGCGCGGCGCCCGAGAGTCCCCGCCCGATCCTCCATGCGAGCCGCCCGCCGAGCGGGAGCAGTGCGAGTGGCGCCAGTGCCCACGGCGACGGAGCGCCGACGACGAGCAGCAGCGGGAGCGTGACAAACGCCAGTAGCAACAGCGCGACGACGTAGCCGCGCGCGGCGCGCGCGCCGAGCCGCACCGACAGCGTGCGCTTGCCGATCCGTGCGTCGCCGTCGAGATCTCTCAGATTGTTGATCGCGAGGATCGCCGTCGCGAGCAGCCCGATCGGCAGCGCGGCGACGAGCGCGAGTCCCGATCCGGCGCCTGCCTGAACGAAGTGCGCGCCGGCGACGCCGACGATGCCGAAGAACAGGAACACGGCCGCGTCGCCGAGCCCGTGATATGCGAGCGGCCAGGGGCCACCGGTGTATGCCCACGCCGCGACGAGCGCGAGCGCACCGGCCGCGGCGATCGGCCAGCCACCGGCGGCGACCAGCGCGAGGCCGCTCAGCGCTGCGGCGCCGAGCGTCGAGGCGAGGCCGATGCGCAGCGCTCGCGGCGACAACAGCCCCAGGGCCGCCGCGCGCGGCGGGCCCAGACGCTCGCGGGTGTCGGCGCCGCGCTCGTGATCGTAGAGGTCGTTCGCGAGGTTCGCGGCGAGCTGCAGCAACAGCGCGGTCGCCAGGCAGACGAGCGCGAGATCGAGGCGCGCGCGGCCCTCCGCGGCGGCGACGCCGGTGCCGGCCGCAATTGGAGCCAGCGCCGCCGGCAACGTGCGCGGCCGGGCAGCGAGCCGCCACGCCGACCGCGATCCGGCTTTCGGCAGGGGATCGGCGCCGCGGATCGGTGTCGCCGAGAACTCGGGCGTCATCTCAGGGACGCCACGGGAACCGAGAGAAGTCCGGCGCGCGCTTCTCGACGAAGGCGTTGCGCCCCTCCTGTGCTTCCTCGGTCATGTAGAACAGCATCGTCGCGTTGCCGGCGAGTTCCTGGATGCCGGCCTGGCCGTCGCAGTCCGCGTTGAAGGCTGCCTTCAGGCAGCGGATCGCGAGGGGACTGTGCTGCAGGATCCGGCGCGCCCAGGCGACACCGGCGTCCTCGAGCTCGGCCACCGGCACCACTTTGTTGACGAGCCCCATGGCGAGCGCCTCGTCGGCGCCGTACTGCTCGCACAGGTACCAGATCTCGCGCGCCTTCTTCTGACCGACGACGCGCGCCAGGTACGACGCGCCGAATCCCGCATCGAAAGAGCCGACGCGCGGCCCCGTCTGGCCGAAGCGCGCGTTGTCGGCGGCGATCGTGAGATCGCAGAGCAAATGCAGCACGTGGCCGCCGCCGATCGCGTAACCGGCCACGAGCGCGATCACCGGCTTCGGCAGCGTGCGGATCACGCGCTGCAAATCGAGCGCATTGAGCCGCGGCACGCCGTCGTCGCCGACGTAGCCGGCATCGCCGCGGACCTTCTGATCGCCGCCGGAGCAGAACGCCTCGCTGCCCTCGCCGGTGAACAGCACGACACCGATCTGCTGGTCTTCGCGCGCGCGAGAGAACGCGTCGATCAGCTCGAAGAGCGTCTTCGGCCGGAACGCATTGCGGACTTCGGGCCTGCAGATGGTGATCCGCGCGATGCCTTCGGCCTGTTCATAGCGGATGTCGTCGTAGGCCTTGACGAGTTTCCAGTCGGGACGTGTCACGGTGGGGTTCTCCTGTCGTCGAGAGCGGTGAGGAAACGAATCGTCTCGGCGAGGAATGCCGAGGGGTGTTCCAGGTGTGCGGCGTGGCCGGCATCGGGAATCTGCGCGACCCGCGCGGATGGCATGCGAGCGGCGAGGTCCTCCGCGATCGCTCGGAACTTCGCGTCGTCGGCTCCGACGACCAGCAGCACCGGGACGGCCAGCGTACCGAGCGCCGCGTGCAGCGGTGGCTGTGCGCCCGTCCCCATGCCGCGCAACGAGCCGGCGAGGCCGCGCGCGGTGTTCCGAAGCCGCTGCCCGCGCGCCGCGGCGAGGAACGCCGAACCGAGCCGCGCCTGCGACGCGAACAGCGGCTGGGCCAGCCAGCGCTCGACGAAGCGCGCCACGCCGTCGCGCTCGATCGCGTCGGCAAGCGCGTCGTCGGCCTGGCGCCGGGCCGCACGTTCGGAAGCATTCTCGAGTCCAGCCGACGCGCCGACCAGCACCAGCGAGCGGACCCGCGCCGGATGCGCGACGGCGAGTCCGAGCGCCGCGCGCCCGCCCATCGAGTAGCCGAGCACGTCGATGCGCTCGGTGCCGGTAGCCTCGAGCACGCGAACGAGGCTTTCGGTGCAGCGCTCCATCGTGTAGGCGGCTACGTCGCGGGGCGCATCGGACGCGCCGTGTCCGAGCAGGTCGACGGCGAGCGTGCTCCGGCCCGCCGCGTACAGCCCCTCGGCCACCCCGTCGAGCGTGCGGACGCAGCCGGTGAAGCCGTGCAACAGCAGCACCGGCGGACCCTCGCCGGTCCCTTCGACGGACAGCGCGCAGCCGGTCGGTCCGACGCGCAGGACGCGCCGACCCCGCGCGGTCGGGGCGAAGGCGGCGCTCATCGCGCGAGCTCCTGCTCCACGGCCTCGACGGCGGCCGCCCACAGCGCGCGGTGATGCGCGACGTTGGCCGCACGATCGACGCGGGCTTCAACGACTTGCAGGCCGGGTTCTGCGAGGCTGCGCGCCAACGCAGGGGCTAGCTCGCGCGGCTCCGTCACGCAGGCGTGGCGGCCGCCCGCGAGCGCCGTCGCGTGCTCGAGGTCTACGCCGTGAGGCGTCGTGAAGAGCGCCTCGAAAGGAACCGTTGGGCCGGACTGAGCAACCGGCAGGTACGAGAAGATCCCGCCGCCGTCGTCGTTGACGACGACGCAAAGCGCCGAGAGTCCGTGGCGCTTGGCCGCGTGGAGCCCGCCGACGTCGTGCAGGAACGCGATGTCGCCGGTCAGCAGCGCGAGCGGCGGGCAGAGCGTCGCTGCGGCGCCCAGCGCGGTGCTGTTGATCCCATCGATGCCGTTGGCGCCGCGGCTCACCAGCACGCGCAGGCGCTTCGTTGCGGGCGGCAAAAAGGACTCGACATCCCGTACCGGCATGCTGTTGGACGCGAATAGCGCGGCGCCGTCCGGCAACGCGGCGGCGAGGCTGCGGACGACGGCCGGTGCGAACAGAGCCGAGGCGGACTCGACGCCGCGCGTCAGCGCCGCCTGGGCCACGCGCTCCGCCGTCAGGAACGACGCGAGCCACGGACCCGCGGTGGGTCGCGCGCGTTGCTCCCACTCGGCGGCCAGGGCGTCACAAAGTGCTGTCGGTTCGGCATTTACGATCTCTGCCGCGCGCTGACTCGCGTCTCGGAAGCTGCCCTCGGGATCGACGAGCCAAAGTTCGGCGCCGGCGTGGCGATCGAGCCACTGCGCCGTCGCCTTGCTGGTGGGCGGCGCGCCGATGCGCAGCACGACCTCCGGCTCGTGGTGCGCGGCGAAGCGGTCGGCGCGCAGGAATGCATCGTGTGTGCCACAGAGCGGCGTGGTGCCGACGTGGGGACCCGTCCGGAGCGGGGAGGCGCCGTCGGCCAGCAGTGGCCAGCCGCAGGCGCGCGCGAGGCGCGCGAGCACCGGCGCGAGCGCGGGATCGCGATCCTCGGGGCCGCACAGCAGTACCCCGCGCCGCACCACGCGCATGGCCGAGAACAAGCGGGCGACCTGCCCGCCGTCTGCGATCGTCGGACTCTCGTCGATCCGCAGGTACGGGCGTCCGTCGCGTCCGCGGAGGGCATCCACGTCCTCGCGCGTGTCGAGCGCGTCGAGGGCGGCAACATCGTCCGGCGCGACGACGGGCGCGAGCGGCTCCCGGAACGGGACGTTCAGGTGTACCGGTCCGCCAGCGCGTCCGGACGCGATCGCGACGGCCCGAGCAGCCGTCGCGCGCAGGTGTCGAAGCAGCTCGGCCCGCGGCTCCGGTAGCGGCAACTCGGCGAACCAGCGCGCATGGCTGCCGAAGAGCCGGAGCTGATCGATCGTCTGTGGGGCGCCCCAATCGCGCAGCTCCGGCGGCCGATCGGCCGTCAGCACGACGAGGGGGACCTGCGAAAGACTCGCCTCGACGACGGCGGGCAAAAAATTGGCTGCGGCCGTTCCGGATGTACACACGAGTGCCACCGGCGTCCGGGACGTTTTCGCGATTCCGAGCGCGAAGAACGCCGCCGCACGTTCGTCGAGATGAGTCCAGATGCGCAGTGCCGGCGTCTGCGCGGCGCCGATCGCGAGCGGCGCCGATCGCGAGCCGGGGCACACGCAGACGTCGCGAACGCCGCCTCGTGCGAGCTCGTCGAACAGCGCGGCGGCGAATGCCATGTTCCTGTTGGCGCGTGCGATCGGAATCGGGGCCGCGCCCTCGGATCGCAGGACCGTCGCCATCTACAGCTCCACCAGCGCGGACAGTGCTGCGCGCAGCTTGAGCCGCGTCTCCGTGAACTCGGCATCCGGGTCCGATCCCTCGACGATGCCGGCGCCGGCGTAGAGCGTGGCCCGGCGTCCGCGCAGCAGCGCGCAGCGCAGTGCCACCGCCAGCTCGCCGTCACCGGACGGTGACAGCCAGCCGACGCCGCCGGCATACCAGCCGCGATCCAGGTGCTCGTGCGCGGCGAGGAACGCGCGTGCCGCCTCGCGCGGGGCGCCGCCGACGGCCGGCGTCGGGTGCAGGCGGTCGGCGAGCTCGAGCAGATCGGAGTCGGGGCCGGTGCGCAGCCGCCCTTCGATCCGGGTATGCAGGTGCTGGATGCCGTCGAGCTGCAGCAGCCCGGGCGATTCGGGAGCGTCGAGCTGCTCGCATGCCGGCGCCAGCGCCGCGGCGATCGCGCGTCGCACGACCTCGTGCTCGGCCTGCTCCTTCTTACTCTCGCGGAGCGCGCGTGCGAGTCGCAGATCTTCGTCCGGCGTCTTCCCGCGCGGCGCCGAGCCGGCGAGCGCGCTGGCCTCGACGCGCAGCCCTTCCCGCCGCAGCAGTCGCTCCGGCGTGGCGCCGACGAAGCAGGTCTCCCGGGTGCCGAAACCGAAGACGAAGCAACCCGGATGCTGCGCGCGCAGCGCTGCGAGTACCTGGGCGGCGTCGAATGCGCCCCGCCGCGCGACGCGACACGATCGCGCCAGAACCACCTTCTCGAAGTCGCCGCGAGCGATCGCTGCGAGCGCGGCGGAAACGCCGCGTCGATACGCGTCGGGCGCGCGGTCGGCGATGGCGGCAAAGCTCGGCGCCGCGCTGCGCTCGGGCGCCGGCGCAACGAACGCGGCCGGGCTCCGCAAACTCCGCACGACCGTGTCGATCTCGGTGTCGGGTCCGACGCGCGCGGCGAACACCTGGTAGCGCTGGTCCTCGCAGCGGACGAGCAGCCGCTCCGGCAGTACGAAGCGCAGCGCCGGCGTGCCGGCCCACACCCCGGACGCGGGCACCGTGTCCCCGAACGCAAAACCGCCGAGCAGGACCGGGCCGGCTTCCGATGCCGCCGGCGCCGCATCGGGCGCCGTCGCCGTCCGCAGATCGGCGAACAGCGCCTGCGCGGCGACCGCGGCTTCGGAAAAGCGCGCGCTCCCGTTCGCCTCGATGCGGGCGACTTCCCCGCTCGCGGCGAGTGCGAATCCGCGCGCCGGGACGGACCAGAACACCCGCGCGTCGTCCCCCGTGCCGGCGAAGCGTTCGAGCGGAGCCTCCGCGCCGGTCGCGCGCTCTCGCCACGCCGCGAGCAGCGGCCGTCCTGCCGCACGCGCCTCGCGCTGAACGGCGGCGAGGTGTGTCCGCAGGCCGTCGCTCATCGCTCGGTCCCGGCGCGCACCGCCGTCACCAGCTGCGCGGTGCCGAGCAGGAAGCGTCGTTTGCGCACTTCACGGAAACCGGCGTCGCGCAGCAGCGCGAGCAGCTCCGCTTCCGGCGGCAGGTAACTCGTCGAGCGGGGCAGGTACGCATACGCGGCGCGGTCCGAGAGCCAGCCGCCGATGCGCGGCACCACGCGGTCGAAGTAGAACGAATGCCCGGCCGCGACGACGCGCGACGGCGGCCGGTCGACATCGAGCAGGGCGATCCGTCCGCCCGGAGCCAGCACGCGCGCCAGCTCGGCGAAGACCGGCGGCAACGCGGTGAAGTTGCGCAGGTCGAAGCCACAC
>CAYOHN010000217.1:0-6351 GCA_964403735.1 uncultured Spirochaetales bacterium
CGAAGGCGCACGATCTCTCGTCGCTGCGCCTGCTCGGTTCGGTCGGCGAGCCGATCAATCCGGAAGCGTGGATGTGGTACCACCGCGTGATCGGCGGCGAGCGCTGCCCGATCGTCGATACCTGGTGGCAGACGGAGACCGGCGGGATCCTGATCACGCCGCTGCCGTCGTCGACACCGACGCGGCCCGGCTCGGCGACGCAGCCGTTCCCCGGCATCGACGCGGCGATCCTCGACGAGGCGGGCCACGAACCGAAGTCGCCGGCCGGCGGCTTCCTCGCGATCCGCAAGCCGTGGCCGGGCATGCTGCGGGGAATCTGGGGTGACAAGAAACGCTACGAGAAGACCTACTGGAGCAAGTGGAAGGGAACCTACTTCCCCGGCGACGGCGCCCATCGCGACGAGCGCGGCTACTTCTGGATCATGGGCCGGATCGACGACGTGATGAACGTGTCGGGGCACCGGATCGGAACGATGGAGGTCGAGAGCGCGATCGTCGCACACGACAAGGTGGCCGAGGCCGCCGTCGTCGGGCGGCCGGACGATCTCACCGGTACGGCGATCGTCGCGTTCGTGACGCCGCGCAGCGGCTTCGAACCGGACCGCGCGCTCGCGAGCTCGATCCGCGACGAGGTGACGAAGCACATCGGCCCGATCGCGAAACCGGCCGACGTGCGTTTCACCGATGCCTTGCCGAAGACCCGCTCCGGCAAGATCATGCGCCGCCTGCTCCGAGACATCGCCGCCGGCAAAGCCGAAATGGGCGACACCACCACGCTCGAAGACTACTCCGTCCTCGCCCGCCTCCGCGAATCCGAAGAACCCTAGCCCCGGCCCCGCACCCAAGGAGCGTCAACCAAGGGGCCGGGTTCGTTCGTCAACTTTTCGAGGCGTGGGGGTCTCAGGCCGCCTTCGCCGGCGCCGTCGGCACCGGCGCGTCGATGCCCGGCGGGTTGCTCGATCGGCCGCCGAGCCGCCAGTCCTCGCCGACGCGCGTCAGGATCAGCGCCTCGCCGAGCGCCGGCCGATCTCGATCTTCCAGCGGGGTGCCGAGCAGGCTCTCGACGATCGCGCGAATCACTCCCTTGTGGATGACCAGCAGCGCCGCCGTCGCTCCCGAACCGGACAGCCGCGTGAGGCCACACTCGACGCGAGCCCGGAACTGCGCGCGCAGCTCTCCGCCCGGGTACTCGAAGCCGGGCGCGCCTTCGCGCCATTGTGTGTATAGCGCGGGATCGCTGGACGCGAGCTCGTCGACGCGCTTGCCCTCCCAGCGGCCGAAGTGGATCTCGCGGAAATCAGACTCGAGGCGCATCGACGCCCCCCCAGTCAGCACCTGCGCGGACTGCCAGGAGCGCCGCGCCGGACTCGCCACCACGGCATCGATCACCTGGCCGAGCAGATTCGCGCGCGCGGCTCGTATCTGATCGCGGCCCTCGGGCGACAGCGGCGGATCTCCGCTCCCGATCAGCCGCTCTCGGGAGTTGCCCTCGCTCTCGCCATGCCGAACGAGAATCAAGCGACGCAAAGCCATTTTCTTTCTCCTCACGACCCAGTGCAGGATGGGAAAGGCTGTCGGGACCGTCAACGACGGCACGAACTCCAAAACCCGGAAGCGCCGACAGCCCGGATCCGGCTGGTAGACTGGCCGCTCGAGGGGGACGGATGATTCGATCAGGGCTGCGACTCTTTCTGCTCGTCGCGCTCGCCGCGGGCATCGTGTCGGTGGCGTGGGTTCGCTGCGAGGGCACACCGCCCGCCGTCGAGGCGCCCGATCGGCTCGTCGTCGGGAAGTCGGGGCAGACCGTCCGCTTCACGGTATCGGACGCCGGCGCGGGACCACAGTCGGTCACGGCGGTCCTCGTGCACGAGAAGGGCGAGGAACCGCTCGGAGAGCGCAGCCTCGGCGCCGGGCGCTGGCTTCCATTCGGGGCGCCGTCTCCGAGTCCGTCCGATTTCTCGCTGGACCCGAAGAATCTCGGCCTCGCCGATGGCGAGGCCTCGCTGCGGGTGACGGCACGCGATCACTCGTTCCGCGGCTGGTTCGCCGGCAACGAGACCGTGCTCGAGATCCCGGTGACCATCGACTCCCGCGCGCCGCGCGTCTCCCTCGAACCCGGCATCATCTATGCCCGTCGCGGCGGTTCGGTCGCGCTCGCGTATCGCGTCTCCGAGGAGACGCAACGAGACGGCGTGGAGCTCGGCGATCGGTTCTATCCGAGCGTCCGGATCGGAATCGAGGATCCCGCCGAGCAGCGGGCTCCCGGTTGGCGCCTCGCCTTGTTCCCGCTGCCGATCGATCAGCCGGACGCGGCGCCCGTCGTGATCGCCGAGGATCTCGCCGGAAACCGGGCCCAGGCGACGCCGCAGGTGCGCATCGAGGAGCGACGCATCCCGGAAGCACTACTGGTGCTACCGCCGAGCTTCCTCCAGAACAAAGTCGCCGACCTGGCCGACGCAGTCGGCGTGAATGCAGACGACCGCGTGAAGGCGTTCCAGGAGATCAATACGCGCATCCGCGCCGAGAACGAGCGGAAGATCCGCGAGGTGATTCGCGACAGCGCCGCGGTCCCGCTCTGGGAGGGCGCGTTCGAGCAGATGGCCAACTCCAAGGTCACGAGTCCGTTCGCCGAGCAGCGCAGCTACATCGTGGACTCCGAGAAGGTTTCCGCGTCCACCCACTACGGGTACGACCTCGCCTCGCTCGCCGGCTCGCCGATCACGGCCTCGAACGCCGGAGGGGTCGTGTTCGCGGATGAGCTAGGCATCTACGGACAGTGTGTGATCGTCGACCATGGACTTGGGCTGTTCTCGCTGTACGGGCATCTCTCGAGCATCGACGTCGAGGTGGGCGACGCCGTCGAGAAGGGGCAGTCGCTCGGGAACTCGGGGCAGACAGGGCTCGCCGGCGGCGATCATCTGCATTTCGCGATGTTGCTGCAGGGCGACTACGTCGATCCTGTGGAGTGGTGGGACGCGAAGTGGCTGCGCGACCGCGTCGATCCGAAGCTCGCGTCCGCGAAGCAATAGCCGTTGGGACACGCGTGAAAGGCCGCTCCCGTGTGCGCGCGGCACTGCTCGCATGGTACCGCGCGAACCACCGCGACCTTCCCTGGCGTCGCACCCGCGATCCGTGGGCGATCTGGGTCTCGGAGACGATGCTGCAGCAGACCCGCGTCGAGGCGGTGATTCCCTACTGGGAACGCTTCCTCGCGCGATTCCCGGATCCCGGAACGCTCGCCAGCGCCGACCTCGACGACGTACTCGGCCTTTGGTCTGGCCTCGGCTACTACTCGCGCGCGCGCAACCTGAAGCGTGCGGCCGAAGAGGTGCTGACGCGTTTCGGCGGCCAGGTGCCGGCAGATCCGGA
Source organism: uncultured Spirochaetales bacterium (assembly GCA_964403735.1). Classification (GTDB taxonomy): domain Bacteria; phylum Myxococcota_A; class UBA9160; order UBA9160; family PR03; genus CAADGG01. The sequence continues at coordinate 3,370 of CAYOHN010000217.1, forward strand.
CGCACTGCAGACGCTGCCGGGCGTCGGCCGCTACACCGCCGGCGCTGTCGCGTCGATCGCCTTCGACCGCCCCGCGCCGATCGTGGACGGCAACGTGGCGCGCGTGCTGGCGCGTCTCCTCGGGATCCGCGACGAGATCGAGAGTCCCGCTGCGCGCAAGCAACTGTGGGAGGAGGCCGCCGCACTGGCGTCCGGAGAAGCACCGGGAACCCTCAACCAGGCGTTGATGGAGCTCGGCGCACTGCTGTGCGTGCCGCGCGCACCCCGCTGCTCCGGCTGTCCCGTCTCCGGATTCTGTGTCGCCTACGCCGCCGGTGATCCCGAGGCTCTGCCGCAACGAGCCCCGAAGCGTCCACCGCGCGCGGTGTACGCCGTCGCGGCGCTCGTGATGCGGCGGGGCAAGGCCTTGGCGGTGCGGCGCCCGGCCCGCGGGCTGCTCGGCGGTCTCTGGGAAATGCCCGGGAGCGACGTCGAGGGTCCGCGCGCCGCCACCACGGCAACGCTCGCGACGGTCTTGCGCGCGCGCACGGGTCTCTCGGTGCTGCAGATCGCACCGGCGGGCCGGATCGAGTACGCCTTCACCCATCGTCTGCTGCATCTGCGTCTGTTCCGTTGCGAGGCAGCGAGCGGCCGCGTGCACCTCGATGGGTGGGACGAACACCGCTGGGTGTCGACGAGCCGATTCTCCACGTTGCCGCTCGGCACGGTGACCAAGCGCGCGCTGGCGGCCGTTGGCGCTCTCTGAGCCCCATCCGGGCTGGCGGCATCGACGCGTGGCCTTTCGCGCGGCACGCTCCCGCCGTGCCGGAGGACCAGACGGACACGACCCGATTCGCCCTCATCGACCGCGGCGGCGGCCGGATCGACGGCAGCGCCTCGGGCTTCGACCGCCGCCGTCTGCGCAACCTGCGACGCGGCGATCCGCCTCCGGACCTCGAGGTGGATCTGCACGGCCTGCGGCGAGACGAGGCGCACCGCGTGCTGTCGGCCGAGCTGCGCGCCGCACGCGCCGCCGGCGCGCGCTGCGTGCTGGTGATCCACGGCAGGGGCACGCGCTCGCCGGCGGCGCCCGTACTGCGCAGCTCGCTGCCGGCATGGCTGGCGGAGCCTCCGCACGGCCCATCCGTGCTGGCCTTCGCCGCCAGCGACAACCATGCCGGCGGCGCGACCTACGTGCTGCTCCGAAGAGCGCGTTAGCGACCTGCTGCGGAGACGGCGGCCCGCGCGCACGGTATCCTACTCTCGTGTCCAGCTCCTTCGGTCGCGTGTTCCGCGTCAGCACTTTCGGCGAGTCGCACGGCGGCGGCGTCGGCGTCGTCGTCGATGGCTGTCCGCCGCGGCTCGCGATCTCCGTCGAGGAGATCCAGCGCGACCTCGATCGACGCCGTCCGGGACAGAGTCACCTGACGACGCCGCGCCAGGAAGCCGATCGCGCCGAGATCCTCTCTGGGCTGTTCGAAGGATTCACCCTCGGCACGCCGATCGCGATCCTGGTGCGCAACGCGGACGCGCGGCCGCAGGCCTACGAACACATGCGCGACGTCTACCGACCGTCGCACGCCGATTGGACCACCGAAGCCAAGTATGGGATTCGCAATTGGCAGGGCGGCGGCCGGGCGAGCGCCAGGGAAACCATCGGACGCGTCGCCGCGGCCGCCATCGCCCGCAAGCTGCTCGCAACCCATGCCGGAATCGAGGTGCTGGCGTGGGTGCGCAGCGTGCACGAGGTCCACGCGAAGGTCGATCCGAGTGCCGTGTCGCTGGCACAAGTGGAGTCGAACCCGGTGCGCTGCCCGGATCCGGCGGCCGCGGCCGAGATGGAGCGCCGCATCGACGCCGCGCGAAAGCGCGGCGACTCGCTGGGCGGCGTCGTCGAATGCGTCGCGCGCGGCGTCCCGGCGGGACTCGGAGAGCCGGTCTTCGACAAGCTCGAGGCGGAGCTCGCCAAGGCTGTTCTGTCGCTACCGGCGTCGAAGGGCTTCGAGATCGGCAGCGGCTTCGCCGGCACGCTGCACACCGGCATCGAACACAACGACCCGTTCGAGCCGGGACCCGACGGCCGACCGCGCACGCGCAGCAATCGTTCCGGGGGCGTGCAGGGCGGGATCAGCAATGGTGAGGACGTCGTCATCCGCGTGGCGTTCAAGCCGACCGCGACGATCCGGCTGGCGCAGGACAGTGTCGACACCTCCGGACGCGCCGTGACGCTCGAGGCGCAGGGCCGCCACGATCCCTGCGTCCTGCCGCGGGCAGTCCCGATGGTGGAAGCCGCCGTGCTGCTGGTGCTCGCCGATCACTGGCTGCGCCAGCGCGCCGTCGATGCAATCCCGCACCCGGAGCGCTGACCGGTCCGGCGCCGGACGCTCCTCACGCGTACATCGGCTTGCGGTCGAGCATCCGCAGCCAGCCGCGGCCGATCCGGTAGACCAGCCACACCGTGACGCCGATCAAGATGGCGATCGCGAACGGGATGCCGATCAGCGTCACCGTGAGGAACGCTGCGATCACCACCCACAGGATCGCGTACCAGAACGTCCGGATCTGCCAGCGATAGTGCGATTCTAGCCAGGTGCCGCGCGCGTCGTGTCGCTTCAGGTAGTTCAGGATGACCGCGACGATCGACGGCACGCTGCCGACGAAACTGCCGATCACCGTCGCCGCGCCGGCGATTCCAACGAGGATTGCGAAGCCGTGCAGCCCGTAGACGATCTTCGCGATCGTGAGGGCCGAGGCCGGCGGCTCGGGAGCGGTGCCGGGGCCGAGGGTCGGGGCATGGGTCATGGGATCCTCCGTCTGGCCTTGCAGCCCGCTTGCTGTCGGCAGCATACCGCGCAGCGAACCCGCGTCCCGCGAGAGCCGCGCCGCCTTGGGACGGGTGTTGCTGCTGCCGTGACGCGGAAGCGTTACGAGGTAAATCGCCGCAGCGGCCGGGGCGCGAGCACAACCATGGCGGCCGTGGCGAGGAACAGGACACGATAGGCG
>CAYOHN010000218.1:0-6329 GCA_964403735.1 uncultured Spirochaetales bacterium
GGCCGCCGCCGGCGTCATGCACACGCCGGCGCATCTGGTCGGCGAGGGCCTCGAATGCCTCGGTCCGTGCGCTCCAGTGCCGGACGCTCTCCTCGGCCTCGACGAACACGACCTCGCTTCGGTCTGCACCGGTGCCCAGCAAGATCTGCAACGAGAACGATCCGTCGCTTCGCGAGCGCTGACTCGCGAGGGTGCCGAAGCTCGCGCGCCCGACGCGGACGTCCGCCCGGACGGGTTCGCCGGTCTCGGCGTCGCGCACGAAGCCCGAGATCGTCGCGAAGTTCTCGACCGGCGGCGCAGGAAGGAGCTCCAGCGTGATCTGGATCGGCTCGAAGGTGTTCTCGCCGCATTGGTCTGCGACGGGCTCGTTCTCGATGGTGACCCGCCGCGTCTGGCGTCCCGGCGGCGGCGTGACGAACACTCTCGCCGGACTCAGCGAGTTGTTGGTGCCGGGCTGGAGCACCGAGCGAGGCAACGTGAACGATCCGTCCGCTCCGACCGGGACGCGGCGCGTGTCGGACGTCGTGCGCCAGTTGACCTGCGCGCCGACGGCGGGGCTGCCGTCGGGATAGACGACGGTGCCCGAGGCTTCGACGATGAACTCGCACCGCTCCACCAGCGCGAAGTCGAGCACGGCCGTGCCCTCTTGCGTGATGGTGACGGCCTTCGAGGCCAGCCAGTAACGGTCGTCCAGAAAGGCGCGCGCGAAGTAGTCGACGGGAGCGTTGGTGCCCTCGCCGAGCTCGATCCCGACGAGCGAGTACGTGCCGTCCGACCCGGTGGTCCCGCGCGCTCTCCCGACCTCGACCGTCGCGCCCTCGATGGGCTCGTCCGTCGGCGTCACGGCGCGCGACGAGCTCGTGTCGTCGGGGTCGGCCACGCCGACGACGACCCGACCGATCATCGCGCCCGTCTTGATCGGGACGAGCCCGACGTCGAGGTTGACGACTTCGTCACAGCGCACGTCGGCGCCCACGATCTGCCGGTAGTAGCCCGATTCGTTGAACCGCACGGAGTAGCCACGCACGTCGACCTCCTGCAGCTCGAAGAGCCCGGCCGCGTCGGTCGTCGTTTCGAACCCGGTCGTGCTGATGCGCACCCCCTCGAGTGCCCGGCCCGTATCGGCATCGCGAACGACCCCCGCGATGCGGCCGAAGCACTCCGGGATCAGCCCGAAGACCAGGTTCGCCGTCCCGGAGGTCACACGAACGAGATCGCCCGAGACGCCCCGGACGACCACGGGCACCGGCTCCTCGGGCGCACCGGCGGGCGCAGTGACGACGAGGGCCGACGTCGCATCGGAACGGACCGGGCTGCGCGAGAACCGCGCGGTCCAGCCGTCGGGTAGATCGATCGCGCTCAACGTCACGTCGCGGCTGAACCCGTTCAGACCGGTCACGAAGACGGTGAACTCGGCCGACTCGCCGGGATTGATCGCGGCCGATGGTGGATCGAGCCGCAGCGTAAAGTCGGGCGACTCTGATCGCGGTTCGGGCAGGCGTGTGATCTCGATCTCGACCGCGTCGCTGCCCGTGGCGCCCTCGGCATCGAAGACGCGCGCGGCGATCAGGTGACGGCCGACGCTCAGCTCGTTCGCCCGAACGTCGATGCGTGCCCCCGAGCCGAGATCGCCGTCTCGGCTCGACCACCAGAGGATCTGGTCGGGGGGCAGCGCGCCGTCCTCGCGGTCGAAGGCGTCGACATCGAGGCCGAGCGCCTGCGAGGCGGCGAACGCGCTGTCGGCTTCGGGCGAACGGATCAAGGCGACCGGCGGGTTGTTGGCGACGGCGAAGGCGTCGGACGTGACCGTCGTCGAGCGGATGCCGTCGCTCGTCGTCACGCGGAACCGGGCCGCGGCGCCCGCTCTCAGCTGCGCGCGGGGCACCTCGAAGTGGGTCGCGTCCAGGTCGATCGCGAGCGGTACCCAGGTCTGCCCGTCGTCATGGCTGTAGTCGATGGCGTGGAAGAGCGCATCGCCGTCCGCATCGTCGGCCGACCATGTGAAGACGACCTCGTCCGACGCCTGCGTGCTCCCGGCCTCGGGCTCGAGCGCAGCCAGCGTCGGCGCGTTGGCGCTGGCCGGGACCCGGAGCAGCTCTTCGCCACCGCGCCGGATCACGACCGCGGCCACGTCGCTGCTCGGCTGGGGCAGCGCGACGAGGAAGGGCACCTCCTCGGGCTCGAAGACCGGCGGTCCGTTCGGGTCGGGGTCGACGGCATCCGCCGTCGCAGGTTCGATCTCGATCAGCGCGAAGCTCCGAGAAGCGAGCGTCGAGCCGTCGGCCCCCAGGAGCTCGGCCGTATAGTCACCCGGTCGATCGCCGAACGCAGCGCTCTCCATCGCGAAGACCGGATCGAGCGCGACGTTGCCGGTGGGATCTTCGGGGATGGCCGAGCCTCGGAGCAGGATCCGCTCCAGCCGCTCGAAGGCCGGAAACGGGAACGGCTGCTCGAAGCTCGTCGTTCGCAGGTAGTTCAAGGTGCCTTGGTAGCTCGGGCGCGAGATCCAGTCCTGATTGCGCGTCAGCGTCGACTCGATCAGCGGAGGATCGACCTGGCAGTAGCTCATGACGGGCCAGTCCCCGTCCGGGTTCGCGATCGCGAGACGCGGATACCGAGCCCAGTCAGCGATGTGCGTATCCACGCCCCAGACCTCGGTGTCGGCGTCTCGCGGGGCCGTCGGCTGGAGCGGGCCGAGCGTTGGTCTCAGTCCTGTGTCGCCGGCCCCCAGGTCTCCGGCTCGGCCCGAGAAGAGTGTGAAGTTCGGGAAGACGGTCCCCGCGACGCTGAACGATCCGCAGGCGCCCCTTGCGTACTCGGTTCCATCTGTCTCACGCTCCGTGCCGAAGCGGGTGGCGTCGCCGGGGTGCTGCACGCCGAAGTTGTGCAGCAGCTCGTGCGAGGCCGTGTTGCGGTGATGGCCCGCGGCGTTCGGGCGGCGGGCGACACCGACCGTGCTGAGCGAGACGGGGATCCCGAACTCGAGCCCGGCCGCCTTCCCCTGGATGCCGGTATTGCCGCTGGCCAGGCCGTGCAGGCGCGTCCTCGAGCAGGTGGGGCTCGACTCGGTCTCACACTGCGTCCGCAGGTAGTAGAGCATCAGATCTGCGAGTACGGCGGAGTCGAGGCGCTCGAGCGTCGGCACGCCGGCCCGGGAGATCACCCTGGGCTCGGTGAGCCGCGTGTAGAACTCCACCGAAGAACTGATCCGGCCGACCGGGAGCATGGCCTCGGCCCGCCTGATCTGTTCGTAGACGTCGGGGACGGAGATCCCCTCGGCCGACCCGATCGTGGGGGGCGTCGTCGTGAGATCGACCGGTCGCGCGGGCAAGGCCAGCCAGAGGATGCCCGGGAAATCCTGATTCTCGAATGTCAGGGTCGTCTCGCAGCGTTCGCTCACGAGCCCGTCGCCGCAGTCGACACCGCTCGGGACATCGAGAGAGAAGGTCACATCGACCTGCGCAGAGCCCTCGGGCGCGGCCACCCACTCGGGCGGCACGCGGAAGTCGAGGGTCTCGTCGACGAGATCTCGCCTGTTCTCGGGTCGGCAGTCGAAGCGGGCGCGCACGTTCCCCGTCGGCAGGAGCGGCGGCCCCATGCGGACCCCGTCGCGGAAGACCTCGAGGCGCGAGGTGGCCGTGGCGTTGGCGTCGGGATCGAGGCTGCAACCGACAGGGCCACCGGGCTGCAAGAAGGCGCGCACGACCGTGGCCTTGCCGGCCAACAGGGGCACGTCGTTCTGCCACGTCTGCACCGACTGGTTGACTTCGAGTGTGCGCAGCTCGACGGGGTCGGCGAGGCAGTTCTCGCCGGCGAGCACAAGGATCTCGGGCGTGTTCGACGCGAACACGAGCTGTCCATCGCCGAAGACGGCCGACTCGAAGGCCTCGATCGCCGCGAACTCGTCGAACTGGCTGTCGGCGAACGCCGCGACCGAGAGTCGCTCGACCGGCTGATCGGCCTGGAAGCGAACGGAGTTCGAGGCGTCGAACACGCTCGGGCCGCGATTCGAGGAGCCGTCGGTCAGCAGGCAGAGGCGCTGCTCGGCCACGTCGCCCACGCCGAACTGGGCGAGGTGGGCGGCCCCTTCGAGAATGGCCGCGCCGCCCGACGTCTGGTTGCGGATCTGTCGCATCCCCGAGATCGCCACTTTGATGATCTCGACGTCTTCTTCGCTGGCGATCTGGGTCAGACACTGCTCGACGCGCACCAGCGGCTCACCGCCCGCCGAGGAGTACTGGAGCACCGCGAGCGCGAGGCTGCCGTCTCGACGCACCAGACCTTCGTCGTCGAGCAGGCGGGTGAGCGCATCGCGCTCGAGCACCCAGTCGTCGTCGCTGATGCTGAGCGATCCGTCGACGAGAAGCGCGATCTCTTGCGCGACGCCGGACTCTGCGGGCAAGGGCTCGCACGCCGGGCCCGTCTGGGCCGCGGCGGTCGACAGCAGTAAGATCGAGAGCACGCACTCGACGGCGGCGAGCCAGACCGCGAGCCGGCGCGTGCGTCGCCCGGGCGACGGGCGGCGCGTGCGTCGCCGGGCTTGCCTCATCGGCGACCGGCCGCGTGCACGTCGCGGCGGCGGCGCCACGCGCAGAGGGCGAGCCCGGCCGCGACGAGCGCGGCCGTCCCGGGCTCGGGAATGGGCGTCAGTCGCACGTCGTCGATCTGCACCGTGCTGTCGCCACCGACGAAGGCCAGCTCGAACAGCTCGAAGGTCGGGGCGAGATAGCGCGTGGGGGTCTCGACCTCGAGCTCGACGTGGAGCCATCCACCGCCGCGCTGCGCCGGTGAGATCGACCCGAGGCCTGCGTAGGGACCCGACGCGTCTGCGGTCAGCACGGAGAAGGCGCTCGAGGCCGTCCCCGACCCGGGCGCGACCGCGCTCTCGTCCGACAACAGGATCGACACGCTGAAGACGTCGGGGAAGCCGAACGGATCCGCGGGCGTGGTGGCGCTCAGGCCGGAGAGGAAGTCGAACGCCAGGACGGCGCGGGGCGCGAGCACTTCGACGACCTGCCAGGCCGAGCTGCTCGAGCGGTCCGCATCGCTGAGCCGCAGCGCGCCGTCGATCGCAAGGGCCGGCCCGGCCGTCTGCCAGCCGTCGAGCCCGGCGTCGAAGCTGCCGTTGGACAGCGCTTCGGCAGGCGGGGCGCCCCCGGCCGCTCCGAGGATGAGAGCCGCCAGGATCGTCGACAGCGACAAAGCGCTTCGTGGGTTCGGCCGCGACGGAGAGGGTCGCCGCCGGCGGGTTTCGGGGGGCACGGCGGCCAGCTGCATCGGTGTTCCCAGCTCCTGCGGGCGCGACGAAATGATCGCGCAGAGAGGAGTGGGGGGAGATCCCCGGTAATGTCAGAGAATTTCATCTTCTGTTCTTCCTTCCCGGCGATACGACCTCCAGGACGGACATCGAAGGGAGCCGGGTCGGCGAGGCGTCGTTCCCGCCGGTGCTCGGATCGACGGGCCAGGCAAGTCACTGCAATCGCTCCACTCATACCGCCCACGATCAGCGCCCCTCGAAGCCGAGGGTCGGGGGTTCGGTCGTGAGCGCGCGGCGCGAACCCGCGACGCGCCGCAAGTGCGCGTGCCGTCTCTCTTGGCATGCCGCACGCTCTGCTTCGATCGGGCGGCCGGTGTGGTCCGGTCGATTTCCCGCGCTGCGCCGTTGCTTGAAGTAGTCTCTGTCTCCGATGGACGTCTTCACCGAGATCGGTCGCTGGATATCGTCGAACGAATCGCTGCTGAGCGGCATGGCGGCCATGATCGTCGTGGCGGGCGTCGTCCTCTCGCCGGTCGGATCGGGGCTCCGTCGTCTCGGCCGCGGGCGGCCCGTGCCCTCGGGTGCGGGCGGCGCCGGGGCCGGTGCGGCGCCCAGCGAGGCCGGGGCGCGATCCGAGCCGGCGTCGACGCCCCGGCGCCTGACCTTCCAGGATCTCACCGCCCCATCGGGCTACCCGACGCAGTTCGCGAACAGCGACGGCGTGCGCATCGCCTTCAACGTCCGCGGCACGGCGCCGCCCACGCTCGTGTGTGCGCCCGGCATCATTTCGCACCTGCACATCAACGCGAACTTCCCGGTCACGCGGAACGCACTGGGTGCGCTGGCCGATTGCGGCCGCCTGGTCGTGTTCGACAAGCGGGGGCAGGGCCTCTCGGATCCGACGCTCGATGCGCCGACCCTCGATGAGCGCACGCGCGACATCGAAGCGGTGATGGACGCTGCCGGCGTCGACCGCGCCGTGCTGGTGGGCTTCTCCGAGGGTGGGCCCATGTGCCTGAAGTTCGCCCACGCGAACCCCGACCGGGTGCAGGGCCTGGTGCTCGTCGGGTCG
>CAYOHN010000219.1:0-6290 GCA_964403735.1 uncultured Spirochaetales bacterium
TTCGTCAACTTTTGCCTCCGGCAAAAGTTGACGAATCCAACCCGGCCCCTTTCTTTACAGCGCTGCGAGGATGGCTTCGGCGCTCGAGACTTCGAATTTGCCCGGGGCTTCGACGGCGAGCTTGGTGACGACGCCGTCGTCGACGATCATCGCGAATCGCTGCGCCCGCATGCCCATGCCGAAGCGGCTGCCGTCGAAGTCGAGGCCGAGCGCGTGCGTCCACTCGCCGGCGCCGTCCGCGGCCATGATCACCTTGTCGCCCACCTGCTGGTCGCGGCCCCAGGCGCCCATCACGAACGCGTCGTTCACCGCCAGACACACGATGGCATCGACGCCCTTGGCTCGGATTGCCTCCGCGTTCTGCACGAAGCCCGGCAGGTGCTTCGCCGAGCACGTCGGCGTGAACGCGCCCGGGACCGCGAACAGCACCACCTTCTTCCCGCTGAACAGCTGCTCGGTCGTCGCGTCGCGGATGCCATCGGCATCGGCCACCTTGAGCGTCGCGCTCGGAAGCTTCTCACCAGTCTGGATCGCCATGGTTCCTCCTCGATCAGCAATCGTTCGTGTCGAGCGTAGCGGACGCGTCCCAGACCTCTCGGTCGCGGATGGCGACCGGCCAGGGTTCGAGCTGGTCGCCCTGGCACGGACCGGCCAGGCACACGCCGTCCTCGACGCGGAAGATGGCCCCGTGGGTCGCGCAGACCACGTGGCGCTTCTCGCGATCGAGGAAGTCGTCGGGTGTCCAGTCGAGCGGCGTCCCGATGTGCGGGCACGAGTTCTGGTAGGCGTATACCCAATCGCCGCGGCGCACCGCAAAGATCGAGACGACGCCCGCGGCGGTCGCCACGGAGAAGCCGCGCGCCTCGCCATCCGGGATCTCGTCGAGCGCGGCCAGGCGTCCGCCCGCCGCCACCGGTGCTCGCGGACTCAGCCGAGCCCCTCGAGCCCGCGCGCGGCGATGTCGTGGAGTCCGGGCATATCGGCGTCCTCCCAAGGGTGCGAAGGGCAAGTTGCCGAGACTATCGGAGTCGGCACGGAAGACCAGTCCGCCCGCGCTCCGGCTACCATGCGACGGATGGATGCCATCGAGGCTCGGATCGACGCGAACCGGACGCGCTGAGCGCACGATGGAGACCCCGTCCGTCACCCGACCTGCACCCGGGATCTGGCAGCTCGCGTGGCCGGCGATCACCGCCAACCTGCTCGCGTCACTCGTCGGCGTCGTCGATCTGAAGATCGTCGGCGCGCTCGGGGCACCGGCCGTCGCGGCCGTCACGACCGGCACGCGGATCTTCTTCATCCTGCAGGCGTTGCTGATGGCCGTGAGCGCCGGCACCACCGCGCTGGTGGCGCGCGCGTGGGGCGCCGGCGACCGCGACGAGGCCGCCGCCGTCACCAAGGCCTCGCTGGGGCTGTCCGCCGGCATCTCGCTCGTGATGACCGGCGTTGCGATGGCGTTTCCCGAGCAGCTCGCGGGGATCTTCCGCGTCGACCCGGAAGCCGTACACCTCGCCGCGACGTTCATCTTCTGGCAGGCGCCGTTCCAGATCTTCGTCGGCGCCTACTTCGCGCTCGGCGCCGCGCTGCGCGCGGCCGGCGATACCCGCACACCTCTGTGGATCGGCGCGATCGGCAACGTCGTCAACGTGGTGCTCGCGTACGCGCTGGTGTACGGCAAGTTCGGGTTGCCGGCGCTCGGCGTCGCTGGCGCCGGGCTCGCCGGGGGCATCGCGTTCGCCGTGGGCGCGGGGATCCTCGTCCTGCTGTGGCTGCGCGGCCAGCTGCTGATCGGCCTCGGCGGACCGTTGGCGCAGAGCTTCGGCGGCGGACGGTTGCGTCGCATCGTCGACATCGGATACCCGGCCGGCATCGAGCAGGTCGTCTGGCAGGGCGGCTTCGTCGCGTTCCTTTGGGTCGTGTCGCTGTACGGCACTGCGGCCTACGCGGCCTACGGCATCGGCGTGAGCTTGCTCTCGTTTTCATTCCTGATCGGCTTCGGCTATTCGATCGCGGCCTCGACGCTGGTGGGGCAGCGACTCGGCGCCAGTGATCCCGACGGCGCCACACAGAGCGGCTGGCGCGCCATGCGACTCTCGCTCGCGGCGATGGTCGGATTCGGGCTGGCCATCGTGCTGGCCGCGCGGCCGCTCGCGCGCTTCATGATCGACGATCCGGAGGTGGTCGAGCTCACGGTGTTCTTCATCTACGTGCTCGGCTCGGTCCAGCCCCTGATGGCGATCGAAGCCGCCCTCGGCGGCGCCTTGCGCGGCGCCGGCGATACCCGCTTTCCGCTGTTCACCGTGTTTTGCGGTCTGATCGGCGCGCGCCTCCCGCTGGCCGCGTTCTTTGCGTGGAAAGGACTCCCGGTCGAGTGGATCTACGCGGCGCTGATCGCCGACTACATCGTCAAAGCTGCACTGCTCACCGCGCGCTTCCGTTCCGGCCGTTGGCAGCGCGTCGTCACGGACCGGGCCGCGGCTGCCGAGGCGCGTCTCGAATCGGTATGATCGGTCGCCGCCCCGGTGTCGAGGGCGAGAACAGGAGTGAACGATGGCAACCGCGACGGCGAACGCAACGGCGAACGGGATCGAGCTGGGACTGCAAGGGAAGGGCGTGATCGTCACCGGCGGCAGCCGCGGCATCGGCCGCGCGACGGCGCTGGCCTTCGCCCACGCGGGCGCCAACGTCGCGATCTGCGCCCGCGGCGAAGACGGCGTGCGCGCCGTCGAGTCCGAGCTCCGCGCGCTCGGCGGAAAGGCGTTCGGCGCGCCGTGCGACGTCGCCGATGCCGCTGCGCTGACCGGCTTCCTCGACGCCGCCCGCGACGCGCTCGGCGCCGTCCACGTGCTCGTGAACAACACGTCGGGCTTCGGCGTCAGCGACGACGAAGCCGGCTGGCGCAAAGGCTTCGACGTCGACGTGATGGGCACCGTGCGCGCGTGCTGGCACGCCGCGCCGATGATCGCCGAGGCCGGCGGCGGCGCGATCCTGCACGTCTCGACGATCTCGGCGCTGCAACCGGCGCTGATGACGCCGCCGTACGGCGCGATGAAGGCGGTGCTGATGCAGCACGTGCAGACACTGGCCGTGAAGCTCGCGCGGCAGAAGATCCGCGTGAACTGCGTGGCGCCGGGCTCGATCGAGTTCCCGGGCGGCACGTGGGAGGCGATCAAAGAGAACGCGCCGCCGGTCTACGAATCCACCGTCAAGCGGATTCCGTGGCGCCGGCACGGCACACCCGAGGAAGTGGCGAACGCGATCGTCTTCTTGTGCTCCGACGCGGCCAGCTGGATCACCGGACAGACCCTCGTCGTCGACGGCGGCCAGTTGCTGACCTGACGGCCCCGAACGCCGTCAGCTCGCCGGCGCGGGTGCGGGCGGCGGCGGCCCACCGGTCCGGCGCGCGCCGCCGAGCGCACGCGCGATCGCCAGCAGCCCGACGCACGCCACCGCGTACACCGAGAGGCCCACCAGCGTGTGGACCGGCTCGTCGGTGACGGCGCCCATCCCGAAGGCCATCGTGCCGAGCACCGTCCCGACTACGCGCAATAGGTTCGCCAGCATCGCCAGCGGGACGATCAGCACCACGAGCAGGACGCGACGAGCGTTCGAGAGCCGGGAGAGCCACGCGACCAGGACGGCGATCGGCGTCAACGTGACCAGGGACGTGAGCCCGCTGCACGCTTCTGCGACGAACAGGGACGCGCCGCCCGGCAGCTCGATGACGTTGCCCTCGCGCAGCACCGGAACCTCGAGGAAGTGCAGCACCGCGACCGAGCCGGCCGTCACGAACTGGAGCAGCGGAACGATGATGGCCTGCAGCCAGTTCGGCGGAATCGGCACCATGAAGAGCAGGTATGCGATCGGGAACGCGAGGCGGCGCAGCCACGGCAGGCCGCGCAGAAACCACACGAGGCCCGCGAGCGCGAAGCACACCGAGAGCCCCTGCGCCGTCGCGGAGCCGGTGCCGAGACCGAAGGCGTACAGCGCCAGCGCGACGAGCAGCAGCAGCGCGCCCCGCCGGTCGGAGACGACGGGCAACCTCGTCCGCGCACGCAGGGTCTGCGCCGCCACCGCCGCCGAGACGAGTACGACGAGGAAGCCATGCGACTGGTAGTCGACGGCGGCCCACTCGCGGGCCAGCGACGCCAGCGCTGGCGCGAAGACGGCGAGCAGGAGCACGCTGAAGACGATCTCGCGCCGCGACATCTCAGCCGCCCCGGGAGCGTCGCCGCAGCGCACCGGCGGCGGAGTCTCGAGTCACGGGCAGGGCACGGGCGCAGGACACTTTCGGGACCGTAGCAGTCGAATCCGTGCGCTTCGTCCGCGCGCCACCCGGCTCGCTGCCCACCGGCCGGAGCGCGGGCTGCTCTCGGAGCGGGTTGACTCTCCGATCGACTCGCGGGATCTTCCCGGTCTGCGCCTTGCCCCTGACCCTTCCCCCCCGACGACAGCGAGGAGATCCCCGATGGCCTCTGAACCGGCAGTCGACCCGGCAGCGAAGCCGCTTCCCGTGGTCGATTTCCTGAAGATCCCCGACGACGGCGACCCGTACCTGGAAGGGCAAAAATGCTCGGCCTGCGGGTCGATCTTCCTCGGCGAGCGCAGCGTCTGCTCGAAGTGCGGCGCGCGCGACCAGATCAAGCCCTTCCGACTCGCGAACGAGGGCGAGCTCTACGTGTACAGCATCGTGCATCGCTCGTTCCCCGGTGTGCAGGTGCCCTACGTCTCGGCGATCGTCGACTTGAAGGGGGGAGGCACCGTCAAGGGCAACTTGATCGGCATCGACGCCGACCCGGCCAAGATCGAGATGGGCATGCCCGTGAAGGTCGTGTTCCAGGACGCCCTCGGCCGCAAGGACCGCGACGGCCGGTCTTATCTATCGTACTTTTTCGAGCCGGCCTGAAGGCCCAACCGCAGGACAGGAGATCCTTATGAGCGACGTGTACGTCGTCGGAATCGACATGATCAAGTTCCAGAAGGCCGGCACGACCAAGAGCGTGTCCGAGCTCGGCGCGCGCACCGCGTTGATGGCGCTCGACGATGCCGGTCTGCGCATCCAGCAGATGGAGGCGCTGTACTGCGGGAATCTCTACCAGGCCGGCGCGATGGTGGGCCAGCGCATCCTGCAGGAGATCGGCCAGACGGGAATTCCGGTGGTCAACACCGCGAATGCCTGCGCCACCGGCGCCACCGCGTTCCGCGAGGCCTGGATGGCCGTCAAGGCCGGCGTCTACGACGTGGTGCTGGCGGTCGGCGTCGAACAGATGGGCGCCGGCCTGCTGGGTGGTGGCGGCGGCGCCAAGGGCATCCCGAAGGAGGGCCTGCTCGGCTCCGCGACGATGCCGGCGGTGTTCGCCGAGGCCGGGATGGAGCACGCGCGCAACTACGGCACCACCTTCGAGCAATTCGCCAAGGTCTCGGTGAAGAACCACCACCATTCGACGATGAACGCGAAGGCGATGTACCAGATCGAGACACCGCTCGAGATGGTGATGAACGCCGAGATGATCGCGTATCCCAACACCAAGCTGATGTGCTCGGTCAACGTCGACGGTTCGGCCGCAGCCGTACTCTGCTCAGAGCGCAAGGCCAAGGAACTCGGCCTGATGAAGCGCGCCGTGCGCGTGAAGGCCTCGGTGCTGACCAGCGATCCGTGGCAGGAGCGGGATCTCGTGATGCCGGACGTCAACACCTGCACACGGCTCGCCGCAAAGAAGGCCTACGAGACCGCCGGCATCGGCCCCGAGGACGTCGACCTCGTCGAGCTGCACGACTGCTTCGCCACCGCCGAGATATTGCACTACGAGAACTTGTTCCTGTGTGGCGAAGGCGAAGCCGGCCGGATGATCGACACCGGCGCGACGGCGCTCGGCGGCAAGGTCCCGGTGAACGTTTCGGGCGGCCTGCTGTCGAAGGGGCATCCGCTCGGCGCCACCGGCATCGCCAACATCTACGAAGTGTCGACGCACCTGCGCGGCGAAGCCGGCGAGCGCCAGGTCCCGGACGCAAAGATCGGCCTCACCCACGTCATCGGCCTCGGCAGCGCCTGCGCCATCCACGTGCTCGAAAAGGTCGCATGAACCACGCGGGTGTCGACCGGGTCGTTCACAACGGCGACATCACGCAGCCGAGGACGCTCGAGCTGCTCGCGGGCCTCGACACCCCGCTCCACGCCGTCTACGGCAACAACGACGCCGGCGAGCGAGATGGACTCTCGAGCGCGGCCGCGCGTCTCGGAATCGAACTCGCCGATCCGCCGCTCGAGTTCCACTGGGCCCACCGCCGCC
>CAYOHN010000220.1:0-449 GCA_964403735.1 uncultured Spirochaetales bacterium
ACCAACAACGCCAAGGCGAAGCTGCGTCCGATCGTCAGCGCGAAGCGCCGCAGGCCGGCCTCGTGGAGCGCCGCACCGCGCGCGGAGGCGCCGGCCCACCAGGCCTCGAGATGGTCGGCTACGGCGAGCGCGGCGGTGGCCGGCGGCCGCAGCGCGGCGCTCTGCGCCGCTCGGGCTCGCCGGCGGATCTCCTCGAGCGCCGGAGCCAGCGCATCGGCGCGCAGCACCGCGCGCACCGCTTCGAGCGCCAACACGTTGGTCGTCCCCTCCCAGATCGGATAGACCTGCGCATCGCGCAGCAGTTCCGGCACTCCGGTGTCCTCGACGTAGCCGGCGCCGGCGAACGCTTCGAGGGTCTCGCTCGCGCCGGCGACGGCCTGTCGCCCGGTGCACAGTTTGGCGATCGGATGGAGCAGCCGCAGCAGCGCCTCGCCGCGCGCGTCGCCCTC
>CAYOHN010000220.1:459-6247 GCA_964403735.1 uncultured Spirochaetales bacterium
CGCGAAGGCAGCCTCCGACTCGGCCGCCAGATCGGCGAGCGTCTCGAGATGCAGAGGCTTCTCCGCGAGCGGCGCTCCGAACGCGACTCGGCGGCGGGCATAGTCGCGGGCCAGCGCGAGTCCGCGGCGCAGCGTCGACGTTGCGCAGACGGCATTCCACGTGCGCGTCAGGTTCAGCATGTGCGCCATGTTGCGAATGCCATCGCCGAGTCCGGCGACCGGTTCGGCAGGGGTCTGGTCGAGACGGAGTTCGGCGGTCGGCAGTTGGCGGGTGCCGAGCTTGTCCTTGAGTCGCAGGACTTCGATGTTGCGCAGCTGCCCCGCGGCGTCACGGAGCTCCACGTAGAACAGCGCGAGCCCCTTGCCGCCGGGACCGTTCCCTTCCGGGCGCGCCAGCGTGAGCGCCATCTGCGACGTCACGGCCGACGTGAACCACTTGATGCCGGAGAGGCGCCAGACGCCGTCGTCGCCGCGCCGAGCGACCGTCTCGGACAAGCCGACGTCGGAGCCGCCGGTGCGCTCGGTCATCCACTGTCCGCTGGTCCAGGCGCGCGCCGGATCGCGCGAGGTGAGATGCGCGATCGCCCGCTCGCGGGTGGCGCCGAGATCGTTGCCGAGCAACTCGAGCGTGCGCGCGGCGCCATCGCTCATGGCGAGCGGGCAGGTGTAGAACTGGCTCGACGGATGGAACAGGTGGACCAACGCGAACTGGTGTACGCGCGAGAAGCGCCCATGTCGGCGCTCGTAGCCGATCGCGACGAGGCCTCGCTCCGCAGCCACGCGGGCGTACTCCTGCCACGCTGCGTTGACCCGCACCTCGTCCGTCCGCCGCCCCCAGGCGTCGAACGGCACGTGCTCGGGTTCGTCCCGGCGGTGCCGGATCGCGAGTTCGTGGAGCCTGCCTCCGGCCATGGCCCCCATCTCGGCGAGCTCGGGCTCGATCTCCCGGCGGACGTCGGGATCGACGGTGCGCGTCAGCCAGCTACGCAGCAACGCGTCGTCCGTCCAGGGGTCGGCGAGATGCGGCGGCGCCTGGACGAAGAAGGGGTCGCGGGAATCCTGCGGGGCGTCGGATCGGAGGGGGGTCGTCATGATGCCGTCGAGGATAACCCGCCTGCTGCCCAGCTCGGGATCCGCACCGGTTCGATGTGCAGGAGGGTCGGCTCACCGACGGAGGCGAGGATTCCGATCTCGTCTGCGAGGATCTGCATCCGGGCTAGTCTGCGTCGCATGCCCGCTGCTCGCATCCTGTCGCTGCTGCCGAGCACGACCGAGATCGCCGTCGCGCTCGGCCTCGGCGAGCAGCTCGTCGGCCGTTCGCACGAATGTACGGTGCCGGCCGGAATCGAGCGCCTTCCGGTGGTGACGGTGCCAAAACTCGACCCGCACGCGCCGAGCGCGGAGATCGACGCGCGCGTGAAGGCGCTGGTCCGGGACGGCCTCTCGGTCTACCGCGTCGACGCCGAACTCGCGCGCACGCTCGCCCCCGACGTGATCCTCACACAGACCCAGTGCGAGGTCTGCGCCGTGACCCCGAGCGACCTCGAGGCGGCCGCGTGCGACTGGCTCGCCGGTCGCGAAGGACCGGCGCCGCGACTGGTGGCCGTCGCGCCGAATACGCTCGGTGACGTGCTCGACGATCTCGTCCGCGTCGCCGAAGGCTGTGGGGTTCCCGAACGCGGCGCTGCGCTGCGCGCTCGGGAACAGGCGCGCATCGACGCGATCACTGCGCGCGTCGACGCGGTCCGAGGGGGCGCGAGCGGACGGCCCAGGCCTTCGGTGGCGTTCCTGGAATGGTTGGACCCGCCGATGGGACCGGGCTCCTGGATCCCCGAAGTGATCGAACGCGCCGGGGGCCGGCCGTTGCTGGGGCGAAGCGGCGAGCACGCGGAATGGACGAACCTCGACGCGCTCGCGGCGCTCGACCCGGACGTTCTGGTGCTCGCACCCTGCGGTTTCGACCTCGCTCGGACCCGGTCGGAGCTCGCACCGCTCACCGGGGACTCTCGCTTCCAGACGCTGCGCGCGGCCCGCAACGGCCGGGTCGCGCTGGTCGACGCCTTCCTGCACATGAGCCGCCCGGGGCCGCGCATCGCGGAGTCGCTCGAGATCCTGGCAGAAATCCTGCACCCGGGGGCCCCCGAAATCGCCTTCGGTTGGCACGGCCGGGGCTGGGCGAAGCTCCCGACCTGACCGGCATGCCGTCAACCAAGGGGCCGGGTTCGTTCGAGGCATCCCGCCGTGGGACGGCGCCTGGCACCTCGTCGGCTTCGCGATCCCCGAGGTCGAACGCGCCGCCCGGGACGCGCTCCGGGAGCGCCTGGTCGGCCTCGGCGGTGCGTCGATCCAGGGAGGGCTCTACGCGTCGGCGCATGCGTGGGAGCCGGTGGTCTCCGCCGCCGCCAAGGAGTTCGGCGTCGAGGGCGCCGTGACGATCGCCACGACGACAGATCTGCGTGTCGGCGGTGTCCGCGAGCCGCGCGAACTCGCGCGTCGCCTCTGGCCGCTCGCCGAGATCGGCGCTCGCTACGACGCGTTCATCACCCGCTTCCGGCCCGCGCTGGCCGCGCTGCGCGCGATGCGCGCGCGGCGCGAGGCGTTGCCCGACGCGGCGTTCCTGCCCGGCGCGCTCGCGATGGCCGTGGCCTTCCAGCCCGCGTTCGACCCGGATCCGCTGCTGCCGCGCGAGCTGCTCCCCCCGCGTTGGCCCGGTGCCGCGGCGCGCGCGCTGCTGCTCGAAAGCCGCGGCCGCGCGCTGGCGCTGCGGACGGCGCAGGGGCGCCCGCGTCTCTTCCAGCTCTTCGACAGCGACACCCCCGACCGCAGCCCCGAGGAGGACGACCCGTGAAGTTCGGCGTTTTCTACGAGCACCAGCTCCCGCGACCGTGGGAGCCCGACTCCGAGCACCGCCTGATGAAGGACGCGCTCCAGCAGGTGGAAGTCGCCGACCGGCTCGGCTTCGACACCGTCTGGGAGGTCGAGCACCACTTCCTCGAGGAGTACAGCCACTCGTCCGCGCCCGAGGTGTTCCTCGCCGCCTGCTCGCAGCGCACGAAGCGGATCCGGCTCGGGCACGGGATCGTCGCGCTGCCACCGGCCTACAACCACCCGTTCCGCGTCGCCGAGCGGATCGCCAACCTGGATCTCGTATCGGACGGCCGCGTCGAGTTCGGCACCGGCGAGACGTCGAGCGAGGCGGAGCTCGGCGCCTTCGGCGTCGATCGCGCCACCAAACGGGAGCAGTGGAGCGAGGCGCTCGACGCGATCACCCGGATGTTCGTCGAGGAACCCTTCGCCGGCTGGGAGGGGCGCCACGTCCCGTCGATGCCGGTGCGCAACGTGGTTCCGAAGCCGTTGCAGAAGCCCCACCCCCCGCTGTGGGTCGCGTGCAGCCGCCGGGAGACCATCCACATGGCGGCCGAGAAAGGGATCGGCGCGCTCTCCTTCAGCTTCATCGAGCCCGCCGAAGCCAAAGCGTGGGTGGACGACTACTACGCCACGCTCGCCAGTGACGCGTGCGTGCCCGCGGGCTTCGCGGTGAACCCCCAGATCGCGCTCACCATCCCGATGATGTGTCACGACAGCGAGGATGAGGCGATCGCCCGCGGCCTCGATGGCGCGCACTTCTTCGGCTACTCGCTCGGCCACTACTACATCTTCGGCACCCAGCATCCGGCGAAGACCGACATCTGGCAGGAGTTCCAGGAACGCCGCGCGCTGTTCGGGTTCGACCGCAACATCGCCGCCCGGACCGGCAATCCGCTCGGCGCGACCGTCATGGAGCGAGGTCTCGGCGCGCTGCGCGGCGCGATCGGCACGCCCGAGCAGATCCGTACGCTGCTGCGCGGCTACGAGGAAATCGGCATCGACCAGATGATCTTCGTGATGCAGGCGGGCCACAACCGCCACGAGCACATCTGTGAAGCCATGGAACTCTTCGCGCGCGAGGTGATGCCGGAGTTCGCCGAACGCCACGACGGCCTGGAGAAGGCCAAGCACGAGCGGCTCGCCCCGGTCGTCGAGGCCGCCCTCGCGCGCCGCGCACCCGCGCGCCGCGCGCCCGCAGACGCCGTGATCAAGGCGGCGATGAAAGCGTAGAACCGGCCGCGAAACGGGAGGCGCGGCGGAACGTCTACGGCTCCAACTCCTCCTGGTCGCTGGGCTCGACGATGGCGATGCGTTCGGGTCGAGCGCCCGTGACGACGAGATCCACCGCCTGGTCCGCGGCATCGTGGAACGGCAGCAGCACGAGATCGGCGCCGAGCGCGCGCAATCGGTCGCCGTCTTCTTCCCGATTCGCCGTCACGGCGATCCGCCCGGCATAGCCTTGCCCGCGGAGCGCCTGGATCAGCGCCACGCGATGATCCTGATGGGTGACGCCGGTCGCGTGCTCCGGCACCGTCGACACCATCCAGCGCGCCCGCGCCAGCGGCAGCGTGGCGACGAACTCGGGATCGGTGGCGTCGCCGTACGCGACGGCGAGACCCCGTTCCCGCCAGCACTGGAGCGCGACCGGGTCGAAGTCCACGCCGATCACGTGCGCGCCGCGCGCGGTCAGACGCTGCGCAATGGCGCCACCGAAGCGCCCGAGCCCGAAGACGACGGCGTCGACGTCACTCCCGAGCGGCGAATCGAAACCCTCCTCCCGAGTCGGCGAACCGAGCGCAACGAACCCCAGCCACGGCTCGAGCCATGCGTAGAGCGGGTGCGAGAACGTGATCATGTAGGTCGAGAGCGCGATGGTGACGAGACCGACCATCGTGACCAGCCCGAGCACCGGCGACGCGACGTGCCCGAGCGAGACCCCGAGCGCCGTGAACACCAGCGAGAACTCGCTGATCTGCGCCACGGTGAGCCCGGCCAGGAAGCCGGTCCGAGTCGTGTAACCCATCGCGGTCATGATCACGATCACGATCAGCGGGTTGCCGATCAGGACGAAGGCGGAGAGAACCACCGCCGTGAGGGCCTGGTCCCCGAGCATGTCGAACTCGAGTCCAGCGCCGAGCGCGATGAAGAAGAACAGCAGCAGGAAGTCACGCAGCGTGGCGAGGCGCGCGGCGATGGCCTCGCGGAACGGCGTCGACGCCAGAGAGACGCCCGCCAGCAGGCCACCGAGCTCACGGCTCAACCCCACGTAGCCACCAAATGCCGCGAGCAACGCCGCCCAGCCGATCGCGAACGCCACCAGCAGTTCGGGCGCGCGCGCCAGCCTCTCGACGAGTGGCGTCGCGACGAAGCGAACGAAGACGCCGACGACCGCCAGCAGCAGCAGACCCCCGGCGACGATTCGCGTCAGCCCGGAGTCGCCCTCCCCCACGGCGCCGGCTCCGACGGCCGAGGTGACGACCATCGCGACGATGACCACGAGGTCCTGCACGATCAGGAAGCCGACGGCGATTCGTCCGTGCAGCGAGTCGATCTCGCGCTTGTCCGACAACAGCTTCACGATGATGATCGTGCTCGAGAACGTGAGCGCGACCGCGACGTACAGACTCGCCATCGGAGGGAGCCCGAGAGCCAGGCAGAGACCGAAGCCGATCACCGAGGTGAACAGCACCTGGCCGAGTCCGGTCGCGACGGCGACCGGGCCGAGCGTGCGCACCAGCTGCAGATCCAGCTTCAGCCCCACCAGGAACAACAGGATCGCGATGCCGAGTTCCGCGAGCAGATCGATGTGCTCGCTCGAGCGCGCGATGTCGAGCCCCGCCGGTCCCGCGAGGATCCCGACCGCAATGAAGCTCACGATCAGCGGCTGACGCAGCAGCAGGCCGAGCAGGCCCACGCCCGC
>CAYOHN010000221.1:0-6238 GCA_964403735.1 uncultured Spirochaetales bacterium
GGCAGACCGGCGTCCTGCGCCCACGCGACGAAGCCATCGAGCCACTCCATCGCGTCGCCGGTGCCGGGAGCGATGAGTCGCTCGCGCAGGCGCGCGCGGGCGCCGGCGGGGGGCGCAGCGGACGGGGATCGGTTCGACATGGGCAGAGCAGACTAGACCATCCGCATCCTGCACCATCCGTGCACCATCCGGAACGAGACGGCTGGCGCCGGGCCCGCATCGGTGGAAAGCTCGTGGACCGTCCTTGGGGTCCCGGGCGGACAACGAAGGCTGCTCCGCGCGGACCCCGAAGGATCGGAGGCGACCATGGGCATGCGCTGGGAAGACGCCATTGCCGCGATCACCGGGCCCGAGGGGCCGTTCCCGATCGTCGAGGCCGACGTGCTCGGGCGGCCGACGCGGGTGTTCCGGAACACTCCCCCCTCGCTGCGCGCGCTGTTCGCCGGGGCACGCGCCCGCGGCGACGCTCCGTTCCTCGTCTACGAGGACGAGCGCTGGAGCTTCGCCGACGTGATGGCCGCCGTGGACGCGTTGGGCGCCGCGCTGGTCACTCATTGCGGCGTCGCGCCTGGCGACCGCGTCGCGATCGCGATGCGCAATTACCCGGAATGGGTCGTCGCCTTCGCGGCGATCACATCGATCGGTGCGATCTCGGTCTCGCTGAACGCCTGGTGGACGACCGAGGAGTTCGAGTACGCGCTGCGCGATTCGGACACTCGCGTGGTCCTCGCCGATCCGGCGCGCGTCGCGCGGATCGCGCCGCTGCTCGATCGCTTGCCGCTCTCGGTGTTGGCGGTCCGCCACGACGGACCCGCGCCTGCCGGTGTCGAGCGCTGGGAGGAAATCGTCGTCCCCGGCGCCGCGCTTCCGGACGTCTCGATCCATCCGGACATGGATGCGACGATCCTCTACACCTCGGGGACGACGGGCCATCCGAAGGGCGCCGTGTCGACCCATCGCGCGGTGCTTTCGGCACTGCTCGGCTTCGCGTGCCGCGGCGCGATCAATGCCGCGCTGGGCGCTGGCCCGCCGAAGCAGCATCCCGATCCGACGAGCTTCATCCTCGTCGTCCCGCTGTTCCATGTGACCGGCTGCGTCCCGGTGATGCTGTCCTGCTTCGCCGCCGGCTACAAGCTCGTGTTCCTGCACAAGTGGGATCCCGCCCGCGCGCTCGAGCTGATCGAGCGCGAACGGGTCACGAACTTCGTCGGCGTCCCGACGCAGTCCTGGGATCTGCTCGAGTGCCCGGACTTCGAAGATCGCGACACGTCCAGCCTGCTGAACGTCGGCGGTGGCGGTGCGCCCGCACCGCCGGAGCTGGTGCATCGTGTCGAGCGCAGCTTCCGTACGGCGCGTCCGGGGATCGGTTACGGCATGACCGAGACCAACGCCTACGGACCGGGCAACAGCGGTGACGACTACCTGCGCAAACCGACGAGCTGCGGCCGCGTCGTGCCGGTGGTCGAAATGCGCGTCACCGACGCCGACGGTCGACCGCTCGGCCCCGGCGAAGTCGGCGAGCTCTGGTTCCGCGGACCGAACCTGATCCGCGGCTACTGGAACCGGCCCGAGGCGACGGCGGAGACGATCGTCGATGGCTGGCTGCGAAGCGGCGACATCGGCCGCATCGACGACGAGGGCTTCGTCTACGTGGAGGATCGCGCGAAGGACATGATCCTGCGCGCCGGCGAGAACGTATACTGCGCCGAGGTCGAGGCCGCGCTGTATCGACATCCCGGCGTCTACGAAGCCGCTGTCTTCGGGGTTCCGCACCAGCGGATCGGGGAGGAGGTGGCGGCCGCCATCGTCCCGAGACCGGGCCAGACGATTGCTCCCGAGGCGTTGCGCGCGTTCCTCGCCGAGCACCTCGCGCCGTTCAAGATCCCGACCCGCATCGTCTTCCACAGCCAACTGCTTCCGCGCAATCCCGCCGGCAAGATCCTCAAGCGCGCGCTGCGCGACCGGATCGCCTGACGCCGACGCGCTACGTTGCGCCGGCTCATGCCGCCGTCCGAAGACTCTCTTTTCGCCGCCGTGCGGGATGCTGCGTCGCGCCGCGTGTGGTCGCGCGGCGTCGAGCTGGTTCGCGCCAACGCCGTCGTGCTCGCGAGCGAGACCGGCATGGAACGCGAGCTGCGGATCGCCGAGCCGGGCGTCGTGGTCGCGCGCACCGTGACGCTCGACCGCGAGCACGAGATCTGGGATTGCGACTGCGGGGGCGACGAGGATCCGTGTGAGCACGTCGCCGCCGCGGTGATCGCGGGGAAGCGCGCACAGGAAAGCGGCATTGCGCTCGCCGGCGCGGACGCGGCGGGTGCCGGGCGCCTGCACTATCGACTGGCGCGAGCGGCTGGAGGACTGACGCTTCAACGTGTCGTCGTCGGACCGGAGGATCGCGAGGCGCCGCTGGCCGTGCGTCTGCGGGCGCTCGCCGCCGGCCGCGTGGCCGGCCCGCCCGTGCAGCCGGACGACGTGGACCTCGCGATCGACGAAGCGCTGGACGATCCGCGCGGGGGGCGGCTCGGCCGGGCGGCGCTCGCCCGTGTGCTCCCGCTGCTGGCCCGCAGCGGACGGCTCACGCTGGACGGCGCGCCGATCGGCTTCGACCCGGATCCCGTCGTACCGCAGGGCTTCGTCGAGGATCATCCGGGCGGCTTCCTGCTGCGCGTCGCGCTGCTGCCGGACGTCCGGGAGCGCATCGGCGACGGATTGGCGCTGTGTGGCGACGTGCTGCGTCCGATCCGGGAAACGCAACTCACCGGCCGCGAACTCGCGGAGCTGCCGCGCGGCGTCGTGCTCGGTCCCGAACGCGCGGCCGAGTTGGCCGGCGAGCTCCTGCCGGACCTCGCACGGCGCATCCCCGTGGAGGTGCGCACACAGCGCCTGCCGCGAGCGACCGCGCGACGCGAGGCGCCGCAGATCTGCGTCACGACGCGCCGAGAGAGCGACGTGCTGGTCGTGCGTGCGGACGTGGTGTACGGCGATCCGCCGCGCGCCCGCATCGAGGACGGCCGTCTGGCGCCGCTGGCCGGCGAACTCCCGCTGCGCGACGAAGCCGCCGAGCGCGCGCTCGCGCGCCGCGTGCAGAGCGAGCTGGCGCTGCCCGTCGGGGCAGAACTGGCGCTGCGGGACGAAGAGGCGCTCAGTGCCGCGGCGCGGTTGCGCGCCTTCGCCGGCGACGTGCGCGGCGATGCACAGCACGCGTTCGTGCGCGCGACGCCGATCGTGCCGCGCCTCGATGCCGCGCGCGGGCGGCTGGCGCTGTGGTTCGAGTCGGAGCCGGTCGCTGCGGATCCGGCCCCAGGACTCGAGCCGGCCGCCACGGCTCGCGGCAGCCGTGTCGATGCCTCCGTCGTGCTGCGCGCGTGGCAGGACGGCCGGTCGCTGGTGGCGCTCGGTGGCGACCGCTTTTGCGGTCTCGCTCCGCTGCCGACCGACTGGCTCGCGCGCTTCGGCCGCGACGTCGCCGCGCTGCTCGAGCAGTGTCGCGACGACGGCACGGTGCCACGCGCGGCGCTGCCGGACCTCGCGCGACTCGCGGCGGCCCTCGGCGCGGAGCCTCCCGAGGAACTCGCCGCGCTGCGCGGGCTCGTCGACGGCTTCGAGGCCGTTCCGCCGGCATCGCTGCCGCCGGATCTGCGCGCCGAGCTGCGTCCGTACCAGCGCGCCGGCGTCGACTGGCTGTGCTTCCTGCGCGACGCGGGCCTCGGCGCGCTGCTCGCCGATGACATGGGGCTCGGCAAGACGGTGCAGGTGCTCGCGGCGCTGCCGGCGCCGCGGGCGGGTCGCGCGCTGGTCGTCTGCCCGACCAGCGTGCTCGACAACTGGACGGACGAGCTGCGTCGTTTCCGGCCGGGCCTATCGGTGGTCCTGCACCGCGGCCCGGGGCGCCGCCTGGATCCCGGGGCCGACGTCACCATCACTAGCTACGCACTTCTGCGCATCGATGCCGAGGAGCTCACTTCGGTCGATTGGGACATCGCAGTGCTCGACGAAGCGCAGGCAATCAAGAACCCGGGCAGCCAGGCGGCACGCGCCGCCCACGCGCTGCGCGCGCGCTGGCGCGTCGCGATGACCGGAACGCCGGTCGAGAACCGGCTCGCCGAGCTGTGGAGTCAGATGCACTTCGCGAACCCGGGACTGCTCGGCTCGCTGCCGTCGTTCCAGGAGCGCTGGGCGAAGCCGATCGAGGCCGGCGAGCCGGGCGTCGCCGGATCGCTGCGGGAGCGAGTGCGGCCGTTCCTGCTCCGCCGCGCCAAACGAGACGTCGCGCCCGAGCTTCCGGCGCGCACCGAGCGGGTGCTCCGCTGCGACCTCGATGCGGAGGAGCGGGCCGTCTACGACGCCATCCGGGCGGCGACACGGCGAGACGTCGTCGCGCGCGTCGCGGCCGGCGGCACTCCGCTCGCGGCGTTCGAGGCGTTGCTGCGCCTGCGGCAAGCCGCCTGCCATCGCGGACTCGTGCCCGGGCAGACGGCGGAGCGCTCTTCGAAGCTGGATCTGTTGCTCGAGGAACTCGAGACGGCGGTCGCCGACGGCCACAAGGCGCTGGTCTTCTCGCAGTGGACGAGTCTGCTCGATCGCGTCGAGCCGGTGCTGCGCGCGGCCGGCATTCCGTGGGCGCGGCTCGACGGCTCGACGCGCGACCGCGCCGGCGTCGTCGCACGCTTCCAGGACGAAGCGGGCCCGCCGGTGCTGCTGATCTCGCTCCAGGCCGGCGGGACGGGTCTCAACCTGACGGCCGCCGATCACGTGTTCCTGCTCGACCCGTGGTGGAACCCGGCCGTCGAAGACCAGGCCGCGGACCGGGCGCATCGCATCGGCCAGACGCGGCCTGTCGAGATCCATCGACTCGTCGCCGCCGACACCGTCGAGGAACGCGTCCTCGACCTCCAACTCCGCAAACGCAGCGTCGCCGACGCCGCCCTCGACCACGCCGCCCACGCCGCCCCCCTCACCCGCGAAGACCTCCTCGCCCTCCTCGACTGACCGTCAACCAAGGGGCCGTCAAGAAAGGGGCCGGGTTGGATCTGTCAACTTTTCCCACGCAGACGCTCCCAGAGGGCCTGCCTCGAAACGCCGAGCGCCTGCGCGATCGCCGCGTTCCGCAAGCCGAGTTCCGTCCGGGCATGCGCCGCGATGATGCGACGCGCGATCGACTCCGGACGCTTCCGTACGCCACTACGGACGGCGGAGGCATCGACTCCGAGATCGCGGCAGACTGCGTCGATCAGTTCGTCCAGTGCACACGGCTCGCTCGGCGGTTGAGCAGGGGACGCGCTTTCCATGAATTTGCGCAGATCGGTCTGCGACGCGGGCGACGACGAGCCGAGGATCTCCCATGTGTCCTCGACGGTATGGAACGCTTCCGCCGGCCGGGCGCCGACCAGCGCGGCGTGACCCGCCCACGGCCATCTGGCCAAGGCGTCCACACTCGAGACCGATCCCGACTCGATCGGATTCCGGTGCACGTACCGGATCAGCGTCACGAGATACGCGTCGTTCGCGACGAGACGCTCGCCGTAGCGCGACTCGAACACGTAACCGGAACGCCCGTAGCGATCGTTGAAATAGCGCCCGAACGAGGTTCCGACGCGCTGCATCACGCGAGCGAGTGGTCGATGCCCGGTCCGGACGACGAGGTGCAGATGATTCGCCTGCACGGCCCACGCGAAGCAGCCAGCTCCGTCCTCGGGCAGTACCCTGCCGAGGGCGTCGAGAACGGCTCGTCGGTCCTGGTCGTCGAGGAACAGATCTCGCCGATCGATGCCTCGAACGAAGACGTGATGAACCAGGCCGGGAGCATCGAGCCGAGGTCGGCGCGGCACAGCCGGGTCTCCCCGGGACCGCGGGGCGGCGACAGGAAAGCAGGCCTCGTCGGAGCCGGCAAGCGCGCGAAAAGTTGACATTTCCAACCCGGCCCCTTTCTTGACGGGGCGGGAGAGGGAGAGAGGGATGGAGGGGACGGATCGGTGGCGGCGGTGTAGTTCGTGCAAGATGGCGCTGGGGTTCGGGGCGGAGTACTGGGCTTGCAATGTGTCGACGTGCAACCGTGGGCGGACGGCGTTGGCGTTCTGTTCGGTGTCGTGTTGGGATGCGCATCTCGCGGTGGTGCCGCACCGCGAGTCGTGGGCGGTCGAGCGCCGGGCGCCGTCGCGCGAGCAGTGGGAACGCGAGCAGGCCGCTGCCGACGGGAACGCCCAACGCGATCGAGCGCACGAGGACTCGAAGCCGGACC
>CAYOHN010000222.1:0-6214 GCA_964403735.1 uncultured Spirochaetales bacterium
AGGTTGAGGACCACACGCCGCAGTTGCTCGGGATCGCCGACCAGCGTGCCGGCTTCGTCGACGTCGACGCGCACCGCCACCGCGGCGCGGCCGATGCGTTCGTGCAGCGTCTCGAGCGCCGACTGCACGACCTCGGCGAGCGCCACCGTCTCCGGATGCAGATCCTCGTCGCGCGCATAGCGAAGCAGGTGCGAGATCGAGCGCTCGACGCGCTCGAGCTCCTGCAGCGCCACCGATGCGTACTCGACGTTCTCCATCGAGTGGGGATCTTCGCCCATCTGCTGGAGCAGGCTCTTCGCGGCGGTGATCGGGTTGCGGATCTCGTGGGCGATCGACGCCGACAGGTGTTCGAGATTGCGTGCGTGTCGGCCCTCCAGCTCGGTGCGGTCGTGGGCCACCGCGGCGGGAACGCGGCGTCCGACCTCTTCTTCGGTCCAACGCCGGCGCAGGTCCGGCGCGATCAGCGCCGAGAAGCCGTGGATCGCGATGCCGATCCCCCAGGCCATCGCGACGATCATCGCCGAACGGAATCCGGCGACGAAGAGCAGGAACATGCAGACGACGACGTACGGAATGAGGTGCGAGACGAAGCCCAGCCGCCGCGAGACGGCGGCGCGCACCTCGCGCAGCGCTTCGTCCTCCGGCGAGAGCTTGCGCCGGGCCCCGCGAACTTTGTGGAGCGCCCAGCCGGTCAGCTCCTCGCGGATCTGCTCACTTTCGTCGCGGAGCGCTTCGATCTGGTCGCGTTGGAGCTGCCGGCGGTCGCGGCGGCGCTGTCGGGAAGAAGGCTGGCTTCCGCGCATCGTCGGGTCTCCCGGGCTCGGTGCGCAGCCGGCGCCTGCCCGTACGAGGGGCTTGCGGCTGGCGCACCGCGCTGGAGTGTGGAACGGGAACGGCCACTTGGCGAGCATGGACCGTTGGGAGAGCAAGCTCCGTGCCGAAAGCTCCATCCGCTCTCGCGACCGCTCGGCGCGTTTCGCGGCGCCGCGCCGCGCCGGGACTGCAGTCTCCCGGCTGCATTGCAGGATTTCCGCTGCACCGCGTCCACGAATCCGGCGGCGGAAGCTACCCTCCGCGCCCGTGAGCATTCGCAACCTCGAAAGTCTCCTGCACCCGAAGAGCGTCGCGGTCTTCGGCGCGTCCAACGAGCCCCAGAGCGTCGGGGCCGTGGTGATGCGCAATCTGCTGCGCGGCGGCTTTTCCGGCCCGGTGTTGCCGGTGAATCCGCGTCACCAGTCGGTGGCGGGCGTCCTCGCCTACCCGGATGTGAAGAGCCTCCCGCTGGTGCCGGAGCTGGCGGTGCTGTGTACGCCGCCGCAGACGGTTCCGGAGATCGTGCGCGCGCTCGCCGACGCCGGCTCCGGCGCGGCGATCGTGCTGACCGCCGGGCTCGGCCGCGTCCGCGATGCGCGCGGCCGTCCGCTCACCGAGGCCCTCGACGAGGCGATGGGGCGCCGCGGCTTCCGCGTGCTCGGGCCCAACTGCCTCGGCCTGCTGGTCCCCGGCATCGGTCTCGACGCGAGCTTCGCGCACGTCGGCGCGCTGCCCGGGGAGCTCGCCTTCGTGTCGCAGTCCGGCGCGCTCTGCACCGCGGTGCTCGATTGGGCGCACGAGGCGCAGGTGGGATTCTCCTGCTTCGCGTCGGTCGGGGACACCGCCGACGTCGACGTGGCGGATCTGCTCGACTGGTTCGGCGCCGATACGGGTACCCGTGCGATCCTGCTCTATCTGGAGAGCATCGCGCACGAAGTGGCCGAAGGGGGAACCCGCGGCGCGCGCAAGTTCCTGTCCGCCGCGCGCGCGGCGGCGCGCAACAAACCGGTGTTGGTGCTGAAGGCCGGGCGCGTCGCCGAGGGCGCCCCGGCGGCGCTGTCCCACACCGGTGCGCTGGCCGGCGCCGACGATGTCTGCGACGCGGCATTGCGCCGCGCCGGCGTGCTGCGCGTCGACCGCATCGATGAGCTCTTCGATGCCGCCGAGACGCTGGTCCGGTCGCCGCGGCTGCACGGCAACCGCGTCGCGATCGTCTCGAACGGCGGCGGCCTCGCGGTGATGGCGACCGACTCGTTGATCGCATGCGGCGGACAGCTCGCGGAGCTGTCGCAGGCCACTCTCGACAGACTCGATGCGGTGTTGCCCGCCACCTGGTCTCGCGCGAACCCGATCGACATCATCGGCGACGCGCCGGGCGAGCGCTACGGAGAGGCGTTCGCGATCGTGCTCGAGGATCCCGGCGTCGACGTCGTGCTGGTGTTGCACGCGCCGACGGCGATCGCGTCCGGCGCGGATGCGGCGCGCGCGGTGGCCCGCGTGGTGCGTGACGCCGGAGCCGGGGAGGGCGACAAGCCGAGCGTGCTGACCAGTTGGGTCGGCCGCGCCGGCGCGGAGCCCGCGCGGCGGATCCTGCGCGACGCCGGCATCGCCAGCTTCGACACGCCGGACGATGCGGTCTCCGCGCTGGCGCATCTGGTCGCGTACCGGCGCAACCAGGAACTGCTGATGGAGACGCCGCCGTCGCTGCCGGTGGACTTCGAGCCGGACACGGCCGTGGCGCGCGCGATCGTCGAGAAGGCGCTGTCGGCCGGCCGCGAGCTGCTGAGCGAACCGGAGGCGAAGGCGCTGTTGTCCGCCTACGGCATCCCGGTGGTCGAGACGCACATCGCGGCGGACCCGGAAGAGGCCGTGCGGATCGCCAACGAGATCGGCTACCCGGTGGCGCTGAAGATCCTGTCGCCGGACCTGACCCACAAGTCGGACGTGGGCGGCGTCCTGCTCGACATCGATGCGCCACAGGGCGTCCTGCGCGCGGCGCGCCAGATGACCGAGCGGATCGCCACGCATCGTCCCGAGGCGCGGCTCGAAGGCTTCACGGTCCAGGCGATGGCGCGCCGGCCCGGCGCCTTCGAGCTGATCGTCGGGCTCGGCTGCGATCCGGTGTTCGGGCCGGTGGTGCTGTTCGGGCAGGGCGGCACGGCGGTCGAGGTGATCGGGGACCGGGCGGTTGCCTTGCCGCCGCTGAACTCCCATCTCGCGCGCGAGCTGATCGGCCGCACGCGCATTGCGCGCCTGCTCGCCGGGTTCCGCGACCAGCCGCCGGCCGATCTCGATGGCATCGCGCTGACGCTCGTGCAGCTGGCGCAGATCGCCGTGGATCTCCCGGAAGTGGTGGAGCTCGACGTGAACCCGCTCCTGGCCGACGCCCGCGGCGTGTTGGCGCTGGATGCGCGCGTGCGGGTACAGCGCGCGGCCAGCGACGGCGCGACGCGGCTCGCGATCCGCCCGTACCCGCGCGAGCTCGAGGAGACCCTGTCGCTCGAGGACGGCCGGCGCGTCTTCGTGCGGCCGATCCGTCCCGAGGACGAGCCCGCGCACCAGGCCTTTCACGCGCGGCTCCAACCCGAGGACGTCCGCTTTCGCTTCTTCAATCTCGTTCGCGAGATGCCGCACTCACAGATGGCTCGCTTCACGCAGATCGACTACGACCGTGAGATGGCATTCGTCGCGTTGCCGGCGGACGCGGCCGAAGAGACCCTCGGCGTCGTGCGGGCCATCACCGATCCGAACAACGACCGCGCCGAGTTCGCGATCATCGTGCGCTCGGATCGCAAGGGCGAGGGGCTCGGCTACACGCTGCTCGAGAAGATGGTCCGCTACTGCCGCGAGCGCGGGACGCGTGAGCTGGTGGGACAGGTGCTCCCGGACAACCGCCCGATGCTGGAGCTCGCGCAGTCGCTCGGCTTCGCGAGCCATTTCAGTCCCGAGGACGGCGCAGTCGAGGTGCGCCTCGCGCTGCAGGACGCTACTCGCCAGCGGCAGGACGCTGGAGCGTCTCCAGGTACGTGAGGATCGCGAGGAGTTCGCCGCGAACGACCTCGTCCTTCGTCGCATCGGGAATCAGCGGCTGACCGAGCCAGCGGCCCCAGATCGGCATCTCGCGGGTGCCGTGCGCCGGCGGCACGAAGCGACCATCGACGAACGCGGCGATCTCGTCGCGCGGGAAGGTGCCGCCGTGCCGGGCGGCGATGGCCGTCAGATCCGCGGACGGGACGCTGAGGATGCCCGCGAACGGCCCGTCGCCAGTGCCCGAGCGGCCGTGGCACACCGCGCAGTGACGGACGAAGAGCCGTTCGCCTACGGACTCGAGCGGTGTGGGCGGGGGCGCCTCGTCCGCAGCGCGCACCGAAGACGCGGCCAAACCGGTGGCCACCGCGACAGCGACGCAGAATCGGAGCACGTAGACGGTTGATCGCACGAGTCGGTACCTCCCCAGGCCCGGGACTGTGCCGAAGCCACCGCGCTTCGCCAGATGTGGCGTCACGAAACCCGGATGAAAGCTCGCAACCCGCGGAGAAGCACGCGGGAAGCGACGACGAAGTCATCGGAACCCGTTCGCGTCCGAACGCGATCCTGTGCAGTTCCGGACCGATCGCGCCACTCACCGCCACCGTGGGGACCCTCACACTCGGGTGGTTGATGGCGCAGAGGTCGCGCGTACTGGCAAGAGACGATCCCGCGCGGCGCGCGGCTGCCCTGCGCGAGACCGAAGCGCTGCGCGACGCGTTCGCCAGGGTCTCGTGGCGGGTCGCTGCAACGTACACGAGTGGCTCTACACGTTGGTTCTCACCGCTCCGGGTACGTACCGCTCGCCATCAGGATCGCCCCTTCGCGCCAGATCCGCACCACGAGTCCGCGCTCGTCGACAACCGTCGGCGTCTCGCTTGCCGCGCCGTCTGGGATCGGTCCGAAGCGCGCCGGGTCGAAGACCGTCTGGTAGAGGGTCACGTGCTCACCCTCCGGCGTCTCGAAGACCATCTGGGTGGCGAGCTGTCCCTGGAGCGTGCAGTACCGAGCTCCGCGCAACGTCAGGGATCGGTCGAGCAGGGCGGACTCGACGGGCACGAAATCGAGCCGGTCGAAGTGGCTGCGGACCTCGGCCAGGCTAGACGTCTCGAGATCGAAGGACTTGATGCGGGTGTGGTTGGTGAAGACCTCGCGCGCGATCTTCGCAGCGACGTCGCCTCCTCGATGCGGGACGAGTTCCGGGAGGAGCACCGGAAGCGCAAGCAGGAGCGCGAGAGCGGCAGCCGCAGCACCGAGCCCGGCGACAAAGACGCGCCGGCGCGGCCATTGCTTCGCGACCAGCGCCGGCTCGAGCATCCGTTCGAGCCGGGTGATGCGAGACTCGTCGAGGCTTTCCTCGCCCAGCATGCGGCGGATCTGGTCGCGCAGGGGAGCTCGCGCACTCATCGGAGACTCCCCTTCTTGCCCGCGGTCTCGCGTTCTTCCGCGAGGATCCGGAGTCGCGCTCGGCGCAAGCGCGAGAGGATCGTCGGACGCGGCTCGTCGAGTTGCTGGGCGATCTCGGCAGCCGACAGTTCCTCCACCGCCCAGAGGTAGAGGCACTCGCGCTCGAGCGGACCGAGGCGAGTCCAGACGCGTTCGAGCGCGATCCGGTCGATCACCACCGCCTCGAGGTCCCGCTCGGGCGACGCGTGGGTCTCGGGATCGACCAACGACTCGAACTCCACCACACCGGCCCGCCGCTGGCGATCGATGAACTGGTTCCGGACGATCCGGCGCAGGTACGCATGGGGGTGGGTGATGGTCGCGGGCGCTGCGCGCAGGTGGCGTTCGACCGCGCTCTGGAGAAGATCGAACGCGTCGTCGCGGTCGCCACAGAGCGCCACGCAGTAGCGGTAGATCGTCTGGAGCGTCGCGCGGTCGAAGGACGTCACAGCGAGATCGTCCACTGCGGGAGCATCTCGAGTGCCAGCGCCTCGAGCCGCTTGTCCCACCCGGTGAGCACGAGCAGCGCCATCAGCAGCAGGATCGCACCGAGGAGTCGTCTTCCAGACTCGGCGCGGGCGAGCAGGCCCGGCCGCCAGCGCGTCAGCACCCGGCCGGAAACGAAGCCCGCGAGCAGCAGCACCGAGGTGGTGCCGATGGCGAAGGCGAGCATGATCAGGAACGCCATGCCCATGTCCTGACCGAGGGAGGCCAGCGCAATCGCGGCGCCGAGCGTCGGGCCGACGCAGGGGAGCCAGACGAGACCGAGCAGCGCGCCCACGCCGAGCTGTCCCGCGGATCCCATCGACTGTGACGGACCGAGGGCCGCGAAGCGCCCGCTGACACGTGAGAGTCCCGCCGCCACGCGATCGCCGAGCACGCGGCTCACCAACGTCACACCCACGAGGAGC
Organism: uncultured Spirochaetales bacterium; assembly: GCA_964403735.1. Lineage (GTDB taxonomy): Bacteria > Myxococcota_A > UBA9160 > UBA9160 > PR03 > CAADGG01. Next base: position 6,198 of record CAYOHN010000222.1, read on the forward strand.
AGCAGCGCGGCGGCGAC
>CAYOHN010000223.1:0-6205 GCA_964403735.1 uncultured Spirochaetales bacterium
AGGGAGGCGAGAAGCCAGTGGGAGATCGACTCGCAGGGAAGGTGGCATTGATCACCGGCGGCGCGAGCGGCATCGGCCGCGAGGCGAGCCTGCTGTTCGCGGCCGAGGGCGCGAAGGTCGTGATCGCCGATCTCGACGGCGCCGCGGCGGAGCGCGCGGCGGGCGACGTGCGCCGCGCCGGGGGCACGGCCGAAGCCATCGCCTGCGACGTCGCCCGCAGCGACGACGTGCGCGCGGCCGTCGATGCCGCCGAGCGGAGCTTCGGCGCGCTGCACGTGCTGTTCAACAACGCCGGGATCTTTCCGGCCGATGACGGCTCGCCGGTCGATACGCCGGAAGATGTCTTCGACCGCGTGCTCGCGATCAACACCAAGGGCGTGTTCCTCGGCTGCAAGCACGGGATTCCGGCGCTGCTGCGCGCGGGCGGCGGCTCCATCGTCAACACCGCGTCGTTCGTGGCGGTGATGGGCGCCGCGACGTCGCAGGTGGCCTATACGGCCAGCAAGGGCGCCGTGCTGGCGATGACGCGCGAGATCGCGATCGAGTACGCGCGACGCGGCATCCGCGCCAATGCGCTGTGCCCCGGCCCGGTCAACACGCCGTTGCTCGCCGAGCTGCTGGCGGCGCCGGCTGCCCGGCAACGCCGAATGGTGCACGTGCCGATGGGGCGGCTCGCCGAGGCGGTCGAGATCGCGCGGGCGGCGCTCTTCCTCGCGTCCGACGAGTCCTCGTATGTGAACGGCGCGACGTTCCTCGTCGATGGCGGCATCACGGCGGCGTATGTGACGCCCGAGTGAGTTCGCCGGTTCCCCGCGCCTACTCGACGCGCGGTCCCGCCCCGATGGGCTTGCGGATCAGCGTGTCGACGCGGAAGCGCGCATCGTCGATCTCGCGGTGGTCCAGGTTGTAGTGCAGACCGCGGCTTTCCTTGCGCCACGCCGCGCACTCGATCACCAGCGATGCCACCCGCGCCAGGTTGCGCAGCTCGAGCAGGTCCGGAGTGACCCGGAAGTTCCAGTAGTACTCGTCGATCTCGCCCTGCAGCAGCCGCAGCCGGTGCCGGGCCCGGGCGAGGCGCTTGTCGCTGCGCACGATCCCGACGTAGTTCCACATGAAGCGGCGCACTTCCTCCCAGTTCTGGGTCACCATCACCGCCTCGTCGCTGTCGCGCACCCACTGCGCCTGCCACGGCGGGACGCCGGCGGGAGCCGCTGCCGCGCCGATGCGCTTCAGACTCTCCTCGGCCGCCGCCTCGGCGAACACCACGCATTCGAGCAGCGAGTTCGACGCGAGACGGTTGGCGCCGTGCAGCCCCGTACAGGCGACTTCGCCGGCTGCGAACAGATTTGGCAGATCCGTTTCTCCGCGCAGATCGGTGCGAACGCCGCCGCAGGTGTAGTGCGCCGCAGGGACCACCGGGATCGCTTGCCGGGTGATGTCGATGCCGTACTGGAGACAAGTCTCGTGGATGTTCGGAAAGCGCTCGCGCACGAACGTCGGCTCGCGATGTGTGATGTCGAGCAGCACGTGCTCGGCGCCCGAACGCTTCAGCTCGGCGTCGATGGCACGGGCAACGACGTCGCGCGGCGCCAGGTCCGCCATCTCGTGGTAGTTCGGCATGAACGCCACACCGTCGCGTGTCCGCAGGATACCGCCTTCGCCGCGGACTGCTTCGGTGATCAGGAACGACTTTGCGTGCGGGTGGAACAGGCACGTCGGATGGAACTGCATGAATTCCATGTTCGCGACGGTGGCGCCGGCGCGGTACGCCATCGCCACGCCGTCCCCAGAAGCGACGTCGGGATTGGAGGTGTAGAGATAGACCTTGCCGGCCCCTCCCGTCGCCAGCATCGTGATCGGCGCGAGGAAGCGGTGTACGAGCGCGCTGTCCACATCGAGCACGTACGCGCCGACGCAGCGCTCGGGGCCCGCGATTCCGGAGCGGCGCGCGGTGATCAGGTCCAGCGCCAGGTGGCTCTCGAAGAACGAGATCCGCGGGTGGGCGCGCGCGCGCGCCACCAGCACGCGTTCCAGCTCGCGCCCAGTGGCATCGCGGTGGTGGAGGATGCGGCGCCGCGTGTGGCCGCCCTCGCGACCGAGCGCGTAGCCTCCGCCCGCGGACCCCTCGGCCTTGGCCTCGTCGAAGCGGGCGCCGAGCCGCGTCAATGCCTCGATCATCGCCGGCGCGCGTTCGACGACGTGTTGCACCACACCCTCGTGGCACAGACCGGCGCCGGCGCGCAGCGTGTCCTGCAGGTGCGCCTCGAAGGAGTCGTCGTCGCCGAGCACCGCGGCGATGCCGCCCTGCGCCCACGCGGTGGCGGACTCGTCGGCCGTCCGTTTGGTGACGATCCCGACGCGGCCGTGTTCGGCGACGTGGAGGGCGTAGAACAGGCCCGCCATGCCGCTACCGAGGACCAGAAAGTCGAAATCGTGACGTTCGGGCATAGGAGGAACTCGGAGTGTATCGCGCGGCGCGGCGCACCGGGAATTCGGCCTCAGGCGACGCCCAGGACCGCCCGAAGAGGACGGCTGCCGATGGAAGCGCGTCTCCCCGGAGGGAATCGAGACCGCGCTGAAGTCGAGGGGGCGAGGGGTGCCGATGCGATTGCGGACATGGGGGCTCGTCGTCGCGCTGATCGTCACCGTGGCCGGGATGACCGGCGACGCGCGCGCGGAGATCTATCGCTGGGTGGATGCGCAGGGCGTCGTGCACCTCACGGACTCGCCGGCCGACCGGCGTTTCGCCAAGTACGAGCCGACCGCGAGCGGAACTGGCAAGGGCATCACGCTGATCACGCGCCGCTCGTCGACGCTGGGCCTACTGGGGCCGCGGGAGCAGCGCTATTCCCTCGGGGCCCTCAGCCTACAACGGCCCGGGGATCGGGCCGAGCCCCGCGCCTACGACGCCCTGATCCGGAGGACCGCGCGGCGCTACGGGGTTCCACCGGCGCTCGTGAAGGCCGTCGTGAAGACCGAATCGAACTTCCAGCGCCACGCCGTCTCGCGCGCCGGCGCGCAGGGTCTCATGCAGCTGATGCCGAGCACGGCCACGGACCTCGGGATCCAGGATCCCTTCAGCCCCGAGCAGAACATCCACGGCGGCACCCGGTACCTGCGGGCGATGATCGATCGCTTCGAAGGCGACTGGAAGCACGCGCTGGCGGCCTACAACGCCGGCCCCAGCGCCGTGGACCAGTACGGCGGGATTCCGCCGTATCGCGAGACCCGGGAGTACGTCGAGCGCGTCCTTCACTACTATCATCGCTACGATGGCGACTTCACTCGATGAGACCACGCGCGCAGCGCCCCCGACGCCTCCGGTTCTACCTGCCCCGGAAAACCTTTGGAACCTGCCCAACAGCATCACGATGCTGCGCGCGGCGGTCGTTCCGGTGTTGCTGCTCTTCCCCGAGGTCGCCGGCAGCCGGCTCGGCTCCCAGATCCTCGCCTGGCTGTTCATCGTGGCGGCCGTCACGGACCTGCTGGACGGCTGGCTGGCTCGGCGGGGGCAACAGGTCACCCAGATCGGTAAGCTGATCGATCCGCTGGCCGACAAGCTGCTGGTCGCCACCTCGCTGATCGTGCTGCTGGCGGGGGGCCGGATCCCGAGCTGGGGAACCCCGATGGTCGTCATCATCATCGGCCGGGAGCTGGCCGTAACGGGTCTGCGGGGCTTCGCGCAGGCCGACGGCCACATCATGGCGGCAGAATGGTCCGGAAAGGCCAAGACGCTGCTGCAGAACATCGCCATCGGGGCGCTGCTGTTTCCGACTCCTCAATGGGGGTTGCCGGCACACACCATCGGCCTCTGGTTCCTCGTAGCGGCCACCGCGCTGACGCTGTGGTCCGGCTACGGATACTTTGCGAGCTACTTCGGAGAAGCGGGTCTGCGGGCCCGTCGGGAGAAGGGACGATGAGCAGGTTGCAGGAGCTCGGCGCGAAGATCGACGCGCGACAGACACGGGTCGGCGTCATGGGTCTCGGCTACGTCGGCCTGCCGCTGGCCGTGGAATTCGCCAAGGCCGGCTTTCCGGTCACCGGCTTCGAACTCGACGGACAGAAGGTCCGCGCCGTGCTCGACGGTCGCTCGTACATCGAAGACGTGCCGGACGCCGAAATCGCCGCGATGCGCGAAGCCGGACGCCTGCACGCCACCACGGACATGGGCGAGCTGGCCGGTTGCGACGTCATCAACGTCTGCGTGCCGACGCCGCTGACCAAGACCAAGGATCCCGACTTCTCGTTCATGGCTGCCGCCGTCGAGGAGATCCGCAAGCGCCTGCGCGGCGGCCAGCTGGTGATCCTCGGCAGCACGACGTATCCGGGGACGACTCACGAGCTGTTCCTGCCGCTGCTCGAGGCCTCGGGTCTGCGCGTCGGCGAGGACTTTTCGCTGGCGTTCGCGCCCGAGCGCATCGATCCGGCCAACAAGAAGTTCAAGGTGCGCAACGTGCCGAAGGTCGTCGGCGGCGAGACGCCGCTGTGCACCGAAGTGGCGGTGAAGGTGTTCCAGCCCGTCGTCGACCAGGTCGTGCCGGTGTCCTCCTCGCAGGCGGCCGAGATGGTGAAGCTGCTCGAGAACACCTTCCGCGCCATCAACATCGGCCTCGCCAACGAGGTTGCGCTGATGTGCGACCGGCTCGGGCTCGATGTCTGGGAGGTCATCGAAGCCGCCGCCACCAAGCCCTACGGCTACATGAAGTTCCTGCCCGGTCCGGGCCTCGGCGGGCACTGCATCCCGATCGATCCGACCTATCTGTCGTGGAAGATGAAGTCACTGAACTTCCCGGCGCGTTTCATCGAGCTCGCGACCGAGATCAACACGCAGATGCCGCTCCACGTCGTGCGGCGCGTCGGTGACATTCTCAACGAGGACCGGATCGCCGTGAACGGCTCGCGGATCCTCCTGCTCGGCGCGGCGTACAAGTCGAACGTTTCGGACATGCGCGAATCGCCGGCGATCGAGGTGGCCGAAGGGCTGCTGCGCAAGGGTGCCCAGCTCGACTACCACGATCCGCACGTCCCGGAGTTCCACGTGGGGACGCACGTGATGAAGAGCGTCGACTTGAGCGACGAGGCCCTCGAGAACGCCGACCTGGTCGTCATCGTCACGGACCACGACGCGGTCGACTACGACCACGTGGTCACGAAGGCCCAGCGCGTGTTCGACACACGCAACGCCACCACCAGGGTCCGCCAGCACCGGGAGAAGATCCGCAAGCTGTAGGCCCCGGCGCCTCGCAGTGCCCAGCGCGTACGCAGCGATGCCTCCGAGTCGGTCAGCGCATCAGTCCTGGATGCCCGCGTTCAGCACCCGCGCCAGCGCTTCGCGCGTCGTGGACGACGGCGGTCGATGGCCCCCCGAGCGCAGCCACAGCTCATCGAGCAAGTGGTGGCCGCGGGTCTCGAGACGCAGCTCCACCGGGAACAGCGAGAAGTACGCGAGCCGGCGCAGTAGTGCCGCCAGGAAGCCGACGCGATCCTCGGCGGCTACGGCGAGACGGAGCGAACCGTCGTGATCGAGGACGGACTCGAGCTCGAAGCGCTCGAGTCGCAGCGGCGTCGCGAAGCCTTCCCGGGCCTCCTCGCGGGCCAGCTCGATCCAATCGAGCGTCGTCGGATCGTCTCCCTCCGGTAGGCGCATCAGCTCGAAGCTCGCGCGCCACGCCCCGGTACGATTGCCCTGCGCGTGGCCCCGCAGGATGCTGAGGCGGCGCGCCGCGAGCCCGCTCGACAGGTTGCCGACCCACCCGGGCCACAGCACCCCGTCGAGCGCCACCCGGTAGGAATCTCCGCCGAGCGCCTCGATGTTCGTGTGCAGGTTGCGTTTCAACGCACTCTCGATGCCCAGACGGCTCAACCGGCTTCCCCCCTCGCGCTCCGACCGAACTCGATTTGGAACTCGATTCGCAAGTCCGATCTGCAAGTCGCGTTCCCATGGATGGCCGGGGCCCCCCGTACGGGCCTTGACGCCAGGCCGGCTGTCCCGTACCTCCCTGGGCGTCCGCGCGAGTAGCTCAGTGGTAGAGCATCACGTTGCCAACGTGAGGGTCGCGGGTTCAAATCCCGTCTCGCGCTCCAGGATTTTGCAGCGCCCCCTGCTGCCTGCGCCGGGGGCGCTGTTTCTTTTGGCGGGACGGCCCGCGCCCCAGACCTCGAACACGTGATCGAACATCCACCCGACCGCTTCGCCCTCGCTGAC
>CAYOHN010000224.1:0-6185 GCA_964403735.1 uncultured Spirochaetales bacterium
GGAGACCGCAGGCCGCCGAGCGGTGCCGCCGCGGCGCTGGCAGCTGCGCTCGCCGGCGCCGCGGCGATCGGGGACGTCATCCCGCGGTTCCGCGTGCCGCGAGCAGGGCGACCTTGCGCTCGAGATCATCGAGATCCGCGATGCGGGCCGCTCCGGCCGGCAACGTCAGCGCTTCGGAGCCGGGTCCGCCGACCCAGAGCTCGACATGAGAAGGCACCTCGGCGCGCAGCTGTTCGACCGTGGTGAAGAGGTCCGCGGAGTCGGGGTGACACACGCCGAGCGCGACGGCCGCAGCACCGATCGATGCGACGGCTTCGACCACGTCCGAAACCGGCAGATCGCCGCCGAGGAACACAGGGTGGCCGCCCACGTCGACGGCCGTGACCGCGGCCATCAGCGTGCCGAGTTCGTGTCGTTCCCCGGAAGGGGTCGTGAACAAGACCGAAGGTGCCTGCGCCGCCGAGGCCGGAAGCCGCAGGCACGCGCCGAGCAGATTGCGCAGGATGGAGCTGGTCATGTGCTCGGCGGCGATCGCGAGGCGACCTGCGTGCCAGCGATCGCCGATCTCCACCAGCAACGGCGACGCCACCAGACGCACGAAGCGCGCCGGACCGAGCGCCGAGAGCTGCGCGCCGAGCAACCGCTCGATGTCGTCGGCATCGAGTGCTTCGACCGCAGCGAGGATCGGCGCGATCGGCGGCGGCGTCGCGACCATGCTCTGCGAGAGTTCGAGACGCCGCACCAGCTCGGCATCGTCGAGGCCGGCCACCTCGCCGATCGAGTGGCCTGCCGCGGTTGCCGAGCGGAGCAGGCGCAGCCGCGCGACGTCGGGTTCCCGATAGCGCCGCGTTCCGCCGGGCGTTCGCAGCGGTCGAACCGCTCCGTAGCGGCGCTCCCAGGCGCGCAGCACATGCTCAGAAAGACCTGTCAGGCGACAAACGGCGCCGAGCGAATAGGTCGGCTCCGCGGCCTGAGCGTCGCGATCCCGGGATTCGGATCCATCCGATCGACTTGTCATACCTCGACAAGGTGCCGCGGAGGGCAGGCTTGTCAAGGAAGCACCTCGACACATCCTTGATTCTGTTCGCTACCTTCGATGAGTCATGTCATCGAATCGAACCCAATCGCGCCGCATCGTCCACTGGTTCCGCAACGACCTGCGCCTGCGCGACAACACGGCGCTGGCCGCGGCCTCGGCTCGCGCAGGCACGCTTTCCACGCTCTTCGTCTTCGATGAGCGCCTGCTCGCAGGCGATGGCGTCGGGGTCCCGCGCATCCGCTTCCTACTCGCGTCGATCGAGCGGCTTCGCGCAGATCTCGCGGCGCGCGATCAACGGCTCGTCGTGCGCTGCGGCGATCCCGCGCACGAAGTTCCAGCCTTCGCCCGCGAAGTCGGCGCCGACGAGATCTACTGGAATGCCGACTACGGTCCCTACGCGCGGCGCCGCGACGAGGCGGTTCGCAGGGCCACGAACGGCGACGGCATCGCCGCGACCGAACACAAAGACCGCGTCGTCTATGCCCACGACGAGCTGCGGACGACCAACGGCGATGCGTTTCGCGTGTATACGCCGTTCCGCAACGCCTGGTGGCGACGTTGGGCTGAAGCGCCCGAGCGCCCGGCGGGTTCCCTGCGGCTGCCGCCGCCGATCGACGGCATCGACCCCGGGTCGCTGCCTTCGGAGTCCAGCCTCGGCGTTGCATCCGATGACCTCGAGCTGCCGACGTCCGGTGAAGCCGCCGCGTTACGACGTCTCGATGCATTCCTCGACGGCCCGGTCGGGCACTACGCGGAGCTGCGCGATCGCCCGGGCCTCGATGCGACATCGCGCTTGTCTCCCTACCTGCGACTCGGCGCGCTGTCGCCGCGCGTCTGCTTCGAGCGCGCCTTCGAAGCCGAGCGGGAGATGCCCCGCGCGCGCCCGGGCATCCGCAAGTGGCTCGACGAGCTGATCTGGCGCGAGTTCTACGTCGCCATTCTGGCCGCGCATCCGCACGTCGTGACGCGCAACTTCCGGCCCGAGTTCGACGCGCTGCGCTGGGAGGACGACGAGGCCGGCTTCCGCGCGTGGTGCGAAGGTCGGACCGGCTACCCGTTCGTCGACGCCGGCATGCGTCAACTCGCGCAGACCGGCTGGATGCACAATCGCGCCCGGATGGTGGTCGCGAGCTTCCTGACCAAGGATCTCGGCATCGACTGGCGTCGCGGTGAGCGCTTCTTCCAGTCCCGTCTCGTCGATGGCGATCTGGCGAGCAACAACGGCGGCTGGCAGTGGGCCGCATCGACTGGGACCGACGCTCAGCCGTGGTTCCGCATCTTCAACCCGGTCACGCAGGGCGAACGCTTCGACCCCGACGGCGCCTACGTGCGGCGCTTCGTTCCCGAGCTCGCCGACGTCCCTGATCGCTTCGTGCAGCGACCCTGGGAAGCACCGGCGCCGCCGCGCGACTACCCTGGGCCGATCGTCGACCACGGAGAGCGACGCACGTGGACACTTCGGCGCTTCGAGGCGATCCGCGCCGCGGCGGACTCCTCCTCGGCGCACTCGCCTCGAACCGGGAAGGGGCGAAACACCGGAAGCAGGAGCAGCGATGGCGCGCAGGGCCGGCGCAAGGGCCGCGGCAAGAATCTCGAGCTCTTCTGAAGCTGCGCTGACGTGCGAGTGGGCCGCCTGGCGCGACGACGCGCCGATCCGGATCGGGATCTCCTCGTGTCTCCTCGGGAAAGCCGTGCGCTGGGACGGCGGCCACAAGCGCGACACCTTCCTGACCGATCAACTCGGCCCATTCGTCGAGTGGGTGCCCGTGTGCCCCGAAGTCGAGATCGGGATGGGCGTCCCGCGCGAGACGATCCGGCTCGTCGCGCAGGGCGACGACCGGCGACTCGTCGCGGAACGCAGCGGCACGGACTGGACCGAACGGATGCGCGCGTGGTCGCGACGACGGGTCCGCCAGCTCGAGGAACAGGAGCTGTGCGGCTACGTGCTGAAGAAGGACTCCCCGACGTGCGGCATGGAGCGGGTGCGGGTCTGGAACGCGCGCGGCATGGCCGAGAAGCGCGGTCGCGGTCTCTTCGCCGAAGGGCTGCTGGCGGCGTCCGAGTCGTTGCCGGTCGAGGAGGAGGGGCGCCTGTCGGATCCCCGTCTGCGCGAGAACTGGATCGAGCGAGTCTTCGCCTATCGCAGACTCCGCTCGTGTCTCGCCGAGCGTTGGAGCGTCGGCCGGTTGGTGGCGTTTCACACCGCACACAAGCTGCAGCTCCTGTCGCATTCTCCGCCGCACTACGCCGAACTGGGTCGTCTGGTCGCCGATGCGAAGGCGCTCGGCCCCGCCCGCGTGCGCGATCCGTACGCGCGCGGCTTCATGGCCGCGCTGCACCACCTGGCGACGCCACGACGTCAGGTCAACGTGCTCCAGCACGTGATGGGCCACTTCCGGGGACTTCTCGAGGAGCGCGATCGCCGTGAACTCGCCGAGTTGATCGAAGACTACCGTCGAGGCCTGCTTCCCCTCATCGTGCCGATCACGCTGATCCGCCATCATGTGCGCCGCCACGGGATCGCGTACCTCGAGGGACAGGTGTACCTGGATCCGCATCCCAAGGAGCTCATGCTCCGCAACCGCGTCTAGCCCGGATGATTCATGAAGCTGCTACTGCGGTCGCACATCTGCGCACTCTGGAACGAGAAATCGGCCGATGGCTCCTCGACGTACGTACAGTACGCCTCCGGGGCCATCGGCCGATTTCTCGTTCCAGAGGCACGCATCTGCACGACCTCGCTACGCACCTTCATGAATCATCCTCGCGAGGGAGAGTCCGCACCGTGAACGCGATCGACCGTCTGCTCGAAATCATGGCGCAACTGCGCGACCCGCAGGGCGGCTGTCCGTGGGACGTCGAACAGACGTTCGCGACGATCGCCCCGTACACGATCGAGGAAGCCTACGAGGTCGACGATGCGATCCGGCGCGACGATCTCGAAGCCCTGCGCGACGAACTCGGCGATCTGCTGCTACAGGTGGTGTTCCATGCGCAGATGGCGCGGGAAGCCGGGCACTTCGATTTCGATGGCGTCGCGAACGCCATCGTCGACAAGCTCGTGCGCCGGCACCCGCACGTCTTCGGCGACGCCGAGGTGCGCACGGCCGCCGAGCAGCTCGACGCCTGGGAGGAGCAGAAGGCACGCGAGCGCGCCGCGGCGCACGACGCGGGAACGCCGAGCGCACTCGACGGCGTGGCCCACGGCTATCCGGCACTGCTCCGCACGCAGAAGCTGATCCGGCGCGCGACGCGCGCGGGAGTTGCACCGCCGCTGCTGGATCTCGAAGCAGCCTTCGCCGCGTTTCGCACCGCGCCGACGCCGGACGCCACCGGTGCGCTGCTGCTCGGCATCGCCCACGCCGCGAATGCGCGTGGCGTCGATGCCGAGCAGGCGCTGCGCGAAGCCAGCGCCCACTTCGAAGCCGAGGCGCGCGCCGCGGAGCGTGGAGGCACCGCCGGATAGCGTGTTCGGCGGCGGAGGGCTTTCGACATAGGAAGGTGCAAGCCCGGATCACGCTGCCACCGGACGTTCGCCGGGAGATCGACCGGGTGCGGGTGGCGTGCAACCCGGAGCGTGCGACCGGCAACCCGGCCCACATCACGGTGACCTACCCGGACGAGGCCCCGGCCCCGGCGTTGCTGACCGAGCGCGTTCGTTTGGCGGCTGCCCGGACTGGGCGGTTCCGGCTGACGGTTGGCTCGGCAGACCGGTTCCAGCCCCCGGTCTACGGGGCTTTCCTGGCAGTCGCCGACCCGGCCGGCGGGGTGGCGGCTATCCGGGATTTGGTGCTGGCCCCGCCGTTCACCCGCCGCGAGCGGTTCGCGCTGCATGTCCCCCTGCTCCACCCGGACCAGGGGGAGCGGCTGGAGGCGGCGTGGCCGGGGTTCGCGGGGCTGCCGCAGGTCGGCGAATTCGAGGTCACGGAGCTTCGAGTAGTCGGCCCGGACAACGCATTGCTTGCCGTCTTCCCACTGGCTCCGGATGCAGAACCAGGCGCTGCACCCGACCGCCTTGACATGTACGTCTCCGAGAGGAGGCGAAAGGGAGGCCGGCGGATATGGCGACCAACAACCGAATGACCATCAGTGAAGCCCGCAAGGCTCTTGCTGAGCTCGTTCAGCGCGCGGCATACCAAGGGCAGGAGTTCACGATCACTCGGAACGGCAAGCCCATGGCCAAGATCGTCCCCGTTGATGAGGCACATGCGGACTTCGTCAAGCTCGTGCGAGCGACTGTGGCTGACAGCAAGGACATTCTGCGCAGTCTCGAATGGCACCGATGCGATATCTGAGCGTGCCCGAAATCCTCACGATCTACGCGGAGATTTCGAGTATTTCTACCATCGAACGGCGCGACGTTCAGAACATCAGTGGGTTGGAGTCCGCGTTAGCGCAGCCGCAACAGACCTTCGACGGAGCGGATTTGTACCCGTCCATCGAAGCGAAGGCGGCTGCGCCTCTCTATTCCCTCTGCCAGAACCACTCATTCGCAGACGGGAACAAGCGAGTTGCCTTCACGGCCGCTCGTATGTTCTTGCGCCTCAACGGATTCGACATTCATTCTGAGACCTTCGAGGCGCGAGACATGATGTACGGCGTCGCGAGGGGTGACATTCCCACTGAAAAAGTCGAGGCTTGGATCAAGTTGGCGTGTCCGGCCGCCGCTATAGCCGCGAGGACGTGCTCGACAGCGGAGGCTCATTTCGTGGAAGTGCCGGTCCGTTTCGGCCCGTCCGCTACTGGAGCCGGCCGTCTCCGACGAGGCGCACGACGTCGAGTGCGCTGAGGATGCCGACCAGCCGGCCGCCGTCGGTGACGAGCAGGCGGTGAATGCGGCGGCCCGCCATTGTCGCGGCCGCCTCTTGCAGTGGCGTGTCGGCCTCGACCCCGACGACATCCGGTGTCATGGCGTCGCGCACGCGCAGCGACGCCATCCGTCGGGCGATCTGCTGCGCGACGCCTTCGCTCTGCTCCGCGTCCTCGCGCGCGGCGTGCTCGCTCGGCGCGAACGGATCGTCGTAGAACTCGCGGTAGACGTCCGCCTGGGCCTCGGCGATCGCGCGTTCCGCGCCGAGCACGCGCAGGATGTCCGAGCGCGAGACGACGCCGGCCAGACGCTCGCCGTCGACGACCGGCACGCCCC
>CAYOHN010000225.1:0-6174 GCA_964403735.1 uncultured Spirochaetales bacterium
CGATGCGGAGCTGACGATCGAGATCATGGATCTCGTTGCCGCCGCCGCCGCGCGCGGCACGACGGTACTCGTGGCCACGCACGATCAGGCGCTGATCCGCCGCTATGCGCGGCGGACGCTGCGTCTCGAGGGGGGGCGAGTGATCGAGGACGTGCCCGGCGGTGTCCGGTGATCGCGTTGTTCCACCAGATCGTGTACTTCGTGCGCGCCGCCTTCGTCGGCTTGCGCGGAAGTCCCCTTCCAACGCTGGTTGCGATCGCGACGATCGGGCTCGCGGTCGTGCCGCTCGGCGGGCTGCTGATCATCATCGGCAACATGGGCGCCCTGCTCGATCGCCACGGCGAATCGCGCCAGGTGACAGCCTTTCTCGAGGTGGCGCTCACGCCGGAGGTCGAGGCGGAACTCGCCCAGCGAGTTGCTGCTCTCGACGGCGTCACGCGCGTCGAGTTGGTGACGCGCGAGGCGGCGCTCGAACGCTTTCGCGAGCGTCTGGGCGGCGGCGCTCTGCTCGATGCGCTCGAGGAGAATCCACTGCCGGCGTCGATCGAGGTCACGCTGCGTGCTGGGGACGAGCGCGCAGCGGCTGCCGAACGCGTCGCCGCTACCCTACGCGCCCTCCCAGGTGTCGACGAGGTCGCAGGTGGGGAAGCGTGGGTGGAGGGGTACGCCCGGGCGCTCGCGCTGGTCCGGAGCGCGGGCCTTGCGCTCGGCGCGATTCTCGCGCTCGCCACACTGCTGATCGTCGCCAACACGGTCCGGCTGGCCGTCTACGCGCGGCGCGACGAAATCGAGATCCTCGCCCTGGTCGGCGCGAGCCGTACGTTTCTGCGCGTGCCGTATCTGATCGAAGGCGCCATCCAAGGCACGCTCGGCGGGCTCCTCGGCGTCGGGCTGTTGTACGCGTTGTTCCGGGTCGCCGTGCCCCAGCTCGGGGATGCGCTCGATTTGTTTCTCGGCTGGTCCCAACCGGAGTTCCTGCCGGCGGCGCGGAGTGCGCTGCTCGTGGGCAGCGGCGCCGGATTCGGTCTGCTCGGCGCCGCGATCGCCGTGCTGCGGACGCGGGTCTCGTGAGCGCGCCGCGCGTCAGCGCCCTCGTCCTGGTGACGATCTTCGGCGCGCTGCCGTCGGCGGTTGCCCTCGAGGATCGCAGCGAGCGCCTCGAGCGACTGCGGCAGGCGATCGAGGAGCGGCGCGAGCGGGTAGAGGCGTTCGAACGGGAGCAGCGGGGTCTGCTCGACGCGCTCGAGGCGATCGATCGCGCCGTCGAGGCGCTCGAGGACGATGTCGCGCGCAGCGAGCGCGCCGCCGAGGCCGCAGCGGAGATCGAGCGCGCGGCGTCGAAGCGTCTCCCGGCGCTCGAAGCGAAACTCGCGCGAACCCGAAGCGCGATGGCCGGTCGCGTCGTCGCCCTCTACAAGACCGGCGAACTCGGGCCGACACAGCTTCTCTTCGCGAGTCAATCGCTGCGGGAACTCCTCGAGCGAGTGCGCGCGATCTCGGTGCTGCTCGAGCACGACAGGGTGCTGGTGATGCGTGCGCGCAGCGAGCAGGCGGCGCTCGACGCCGGTCGGAGGGAGGCCGATGCCGCGACCGCGCAGTCGGCCGCAGCGCTGGCCGAGTTCGAGGCGCGTCTCGAGGAGCTGGCCGCGGAGCGCCGCGGCAAGCAGGATCTGCTCGCCGCCGTGCGCGGGAACCGCGAGCAGGAGCACGCCGTACTCGAGGAGCTGGAGCGGGCGGCACGCGCGCTCGAGGAGGCGATTGCCGAGTTCGGAGAGGCGTCCGAGCCGCTGCCGCTGCTTCCCGAGGGCCCCGCGTTCTCGACGTTGAAAGGCCGCCTGCCGCTGCCGGTGGACGCGCGCATCGTGCGCGCGTTCGGTCGTCAGGTCGATGCGCACTTTCTCACCGAGGTGTTCCACAAGGGCGTCGATTTCGAAGCCCCGCGCGGGAGCGAAGTCCGGGCCGTCGCCGCGGGCGTCGTGCGCTTCGCCGATTGGTTTCGCGGCTACGGGAGAATGGTGATCCTGGACCACGGCGAGCGCTTCTTCACCGTGCACGGTCATCTCGAGGAGTTTCGCGTCGCGGTCGGAGATGTGGTCGAAACCGGGCAGACTCTCGGCACGGTGGGCGATACCGGGTCGCTCTCGGGACCCCGGCTGTACTTCGAGGTCCGGGAAGGCGGGCAGGCCGTCGATCCGCGCGTCTGGCTCCGCCGCGGAGGCCGGCCGACCGCCGCCGATCGGGCCGCTCCCGCCGGGTCGGGCTAGACTCCCGACGGCCCGAACGAGACTCCGCACGAACCCCCGGTAGAGAGGATCAGGGGAAACGGGAAGCCAGCTCGCAGCATCTCCTCTCACGAGATCCAGTCTCGCGGGATCGAGTCTCGCGGGATCAAGGCCGTTTCGAGGGCCGCCGAATCGTTCGAGCGACGAAAAGCGAGCGAAGCGACCTTCTCGATCGATGTGTTCCCAGTCCTCTGGAGTGACAGGATCCCGATGCGCCCCAGCACTCTCCGTTCCGCCCTTCTGTTCGCCGCCGGCATGCTGTCCGCCACGATCTTCTTGGGTCCCGGCTCCGGCGGCGTCGTCTCCGCCGCTCGCTACGACGACCTGAACCTACTGACGTCGGTCCTTCACCTCGTGCGGCGCAACTATGTCGAGGAGGTGGACGAGACCAATCTGATCCGCGGTGCGGTCCGCGGCATGCTGGCCGAACTCGATCCGCACTCCTCATACATGGACCCGGACGCGCACAAGGAGATGCAGATCGATACCCGAGGCGAGTTTCACGGCCTCGGCATCGAGATCAGCAAGCGGCGCGATGGCTACATCGAAGTCGTGTCGCCGATCGAGGGCACGCCGGCGTGGGAGGCGGGGATCAAGGCGAAGGACCAGATCGTCGAGATCTGCCCGACCGAGAAACCGAAGGACTGGACCGAGGATTGCAAGACGACGAAGAACATGAGTCTCTTCGACGCCGTGAAGCTGATGCGCGGCAAGCGGGGCACGGAGATCACGATCCGCGTGTTCCGCGAGGGTTTCGCCGGACCGCAGCGGTTCACCGTCACGCGGGACGTAGTGAAGGTCGCTTCGGTGGAGGGACGCGTACTCGAGCCGAACTACGGCTACCTGCGCGTGCGTTCGTTCCAGGAACGCACGTCCAACGATCTCGAGGACGCGCTGGAAAAGGTGCAGAAGGAGTCCGGCGGGAACCTCCAGGGTCTCGTTCTGGATCTGCGGGACAACCCGGGCGGACTACTCGATCAGGCGGTCCGCGTGGCGGATCTCTGGCTCGGCGATGGGCTGATCGTCTACACGAAGGGACGCGTCGACAACCAGCAGCAGGAGTTCCAGGCGCACCGTGACGGCATCGAGCAGGAGTATCCGATCGTCGTCCTGGTGAACGCCGGCAGCGCCAGCGCTTCGGAGATCGTCGCCGGCGCGCTGCAAGATCAGGGACGCGCGCTGGTGCTCGGCGAGGACACCTTCGGCAAGGGCTCCGTGCAGACGGTGTTTCCGCTCGAGGATGGCTCGGGTCTGCGCCTGACGACGGCGCTGTACTACACGCCGGGCGGTCGCTCGATCCAGGAGGTCGGGATCACCCCCGACATCAAGGTCAGCGCCACGGTCGAGGACGAAGCGGCGGGCGATGGTGAGCCGCCGGCCGACGCGGACGGAAGCGATCGAGGACCGCTGCGCGAGAAGGATCTCGAACGGCACTTCCTACACCGGAAGGCGGAGCCGGAGCCGGTGGCCCGCTCCGGCGGTTCGCGGCCGACGATCGAGCTTCCCGGGTTGCCGGCCGACGTGAAGCCGGGCGAGGGAGAAGACATCGACATTCAGCTGGCGCGCGGCCTCGAAGTGTTGAAGAGCTGGGCCTACTTCGAGCGGCTGCGGACCGGGACGGCCGAGCAGGTCGATCCCGACACGACCCCGTCGATGGCGAGCGCTCCCGACGCCGCTCCCACCGCGCAGCCCTGACCGGGCGCGGTCGATGTCCGTCGAGCGCCCGGCCGCAGCCGTTACTCCGCGCGTCCTGCGCGTTGCGGAGCTGCTTGCGGCCGTGCGGGCCTTGGTCTCGGACGAGGTGGGCCGTGTCTGGGTGCTCGGCGAGATCTCGAACCTGCGTCGCGCCGCCTCCGGTCACTACTACTTCACGTTGAAGGACGATGAAGCCCAGCTTCGTGCGGTGCTGTTTCGCGGGGATGCCGGACGTCTCGCGTTCGAGCCCGCGGATGGGCTCGAGGTGTTGGCATTCGGGGAAGCCACCATCTACGAGGCGCGCGGGGATCTCCAGCTCCGCGTCCGGGAGCTCGAGCCGCGCGGCCAGGGCGCGCTGCGACTCGCATTCGAGCAGCTCCGCGCGCGTCTCGAAGCCGAAGGAATCTTCGAAGAGGTGCGCAAGCGCGCACTCCCGCGACTCCCGCGTTGCGTAGGCGTCGTCACTTCGCTCCACGGGGCCGCCGTCCGCGACGTCATCGAAGTGACCAGTGCGCGCTGGCCGACGGTCCCGTTGCTGATCGCCGACACGCGCGTGCAGGGATCCGACGCCGAACTCGAGATCGTCGCAGGCCTGCAGCTGCTGGCGGCGCGGCCCGAGGTCGACGTGATCCTGCTCGTCCGGGGCGGAGGATCGCTCGAAGATCTGTGGTGCTTCAACTCGGAGACGGTGGCGCGCGCGCTGTACCGCTGCCCCGTCCCGGTCGTTTCCGGCGTCGGACACGAGACCGACTTTACGATCGCGGATCTCGTCGCCGATGCCCGTGCGCCGACGCCTTCGGCCGCGGCGGCACTCGTCGTGCCGGATCGCCGCGCGGTCTCGCTGCAACTCGAGCGCGATCGCCGGCGCCTGCGCGGCGCGCTGCTCGGCCGGATCGCCGGTGCGCGGGCGCGTCTCGAGCGATTCGCAGCGGCGCTGCACCGCGCGTCGCCGGAAGCGCGGCTCGCTGCACGCCGCGGGCGGCTCACGGCGGACCGGCAACGACTCGACGCCGCGCTGCGTCGCCGACTCGCGCGTGATGCCGCGCGCTTCGCGCTCGCGGCGGGGCGGCTCGACTCGCTCTCGCCGCTGGCGGTCCTCGGTCGGGGCTACGCGATCGCGCGTCGTGCCCGCGATGGCCGCATCGTGCGGGCACCGGGCGATGTCGTGCACGGCGATGCGCTCGCCATCCGCGTGTCGGACGGCGAGATCGACGCCACGGTGACAGCGACGCGTGCGGCGCCGACTGCTTCGCCGACGGCGGCGCGAACGCCGGCGCGCTGACCGTCGGCGGACGTCCGGTCGGACCACCGTCGCGGAACCTGGCCGATTCCGGCCATCCGGTGCGCCTCCGACGCTTGGCATGCCCGCCTCGCGGACGCTAGCCTTCGAAGGCAATGGAGGATCGATCCCAACCGCCCTCCAAACCCTCTTCCCTTTCTCTCCGCGAGCGCGCCATCGACGCCGATCCCGGATCCGCGGAAGTCGCTTCCACCGAGGAGCCGATGCCCGAATCCGATCCCGAGCCGTCGTTCGAAGCTGCGCTCGAGCGCTTGGAATCCCTGGTGGCGGATCTCGAGGATGGGGCACTCTCGCTCGAGCAGGCACTCGCGGGATTCGAGGAGGGCGTCCACTTGTCGCGCCGGCTCGCCGAGCAGCTGGGTGATGCAGAGCGACGGATCGAACGCCTCACCCAGGAAGGCGGCGTGCTGACGACCCGCCCTCTGCAGGACGACGAGGGCCTCGAGTAGTGGATGTCCAGGCCTATCTGAAAGAGAGTGCGCGGCGCGTCGATGCGGCGCTCGAGCAGCGCTTGCCGCCGGCGGACGCGCCGCCGCGCGGCTTGCATGCTGCCATGCGCCACCTGCTGTTTCCCGGTGGCAAGCGGCTGCGGCCGGCGCTCGCGTTCGCCGGCGCCGAAGCGGTCGGTGCTGCGCCGGAGCAGGCGTTGCCGATGGCCGCCGCCGTCGAGCTGGTCCACACGTACTCGCTGGTGCACGACGATCTGCCGTGCATGGATGACGACGACGAGCGGCGTGGGCGTCCGACCGTCCACGTCGCGTATGGCGAAGCCACGGCGGTGTTGGCCGGCGACGCTCTGCTGGCGTTGGCGTTCGAGGCGCTTGCAGAGGCGGCGGCGCCGGGGGGTGTCGTCGCGCCCGCGCGCGGGATCGAGGCGCTGCGCGACCTCGCCCATGC
>CAYOHN010000226.1:0-6140 GCA_964403735.1 uncultured Spirochaetales bacterium
CAGGTGAGCGCGCTCAACTCCACCGCCGCGCGCGGCGAGCAACTGATCGACCAGATCGAGACGACCCGGTACTACTCGTGGAGCGGCACCGGCATCCTGACCAACGTCTTCGACATCTCGGATCCGGCGCTCGGACTCACGTCGCTCTTCTACGGCGAGGCCAACGACGGCCTCGTCGGCCGCTGCAGCTCGCACCTGGGCAGCGTGATCCGCGACAACTACTTCCAGAACCACCTCGACGAGGTGAACCAGATCCTGGGACTGGTCTCGATCTTCGAGTCGAACCCGAAGACGCTGTTCCGGAACCAGGCGAACCGGTTGAAGAAGGCCGGGCTCTGAGACGGCGTTCCGGGTCCTCGGGCGCATGACGGCGCGCGCCGTGCGACAGGCTGCGATCGCCGTGCTCGCGGCGATCGGTCTCGCGCTCGGGATCTGGACGATTCGCGAGCAGCGCCCCGTCGCCGACAATGTCGCGGTGTCGGTGACGGGGCGCTTCGCGCCTGCTGCGGCCCCCGGATCCTCCGCGGTGGCCGCGCCCGGCGCCTCGACGCCGCCGCTCCCGGCTTCGCTCCGCGACACCGACGTGCCGAGCGGATTCGCCGTCGATCCCGACGGGCACTTCCGCGCGACGCGCGAGGCTCTCGAACTCTTCGACTACTTCTTCTCGGCACGCGGCGAGGAACCGGACGACTGGATCCGGCGACGAATCGATGGCGAGATCGATGCGCGCCTCGCCCCGCCAGCACGCGCGCAGGCGCTCGCCTTTCTCGACGCCTATCTGCGTTACCGCGAGCAGGCGCGTGCGCTCTTCGAAAGCGGCTTCGAGGACCTCCCACTCGAGATTCGCTTCCAGCGCATCCGCGAACTCCGGCGCTCCGTGTTCGGCGCCGCCGACACGGAGACCCTGTTCGGCGCCGAGGAGGACCGGATCCGCATCGACCTCGAGCGGCGACGCGTCGCGCAGGATCCGGCGCTCTCCCCCGACGAGCGCGCGCAACGGCTCGCCGCACTCGACGACCGGCTGCCGCCCGAGGTTCGCGAAGCGCACGCCGCCGCGCGGGCCGCAGTCGACCTGCGCGAGGCCGAAGCGCGCCTGCGCGCCGAAGGTGCCGGCGACAGCGAGATTCAAGCGCTGCGCGAGCAGCGCTTCGGTCCCGAGGCGGCCGCCCGCCTCGCCGCGCTCGATCGCGAACGGGCCGCGTGGCAAGCGCGGCTCGACGAATGGCGAACGACGCGAGAAGCGCTCGAGACGCGGCTCGCGGACGATCCCGTGCAGCGTGCGCACGCCCTCGAGGAGGCCCGTGCCGAGCGCTTCACAGCGCGCGAACAGCTCCGCATCGAGGCGATCGAAGCCCGGCCATCGCCACCGCCGGAGCCGTAGCTGTCGTGCGGCGGAACGGGGACGGGCGGAACGAAACTTCGGAACGAACGTCCCCGGCTCGTGGGCGCTCTCCGCCAGACGGCCTGCGTACTCGATGCGGCCGCCGAGGCGGGTGATCCCGATGGCCGACGCGGGATCAAGATTCGAGGCAGCGCTGCAAGCGGACCAGTTGGAGCTGGCGGGCGGTTTCGGCGGCACCCGCCCGAGCTCGTTGGGCCTGCTCGCGGTCGCCGGGCCGGCCGCGGCGCTCGAGCAGGCGCGCGCGCATCGACTCGGTCCAGGCGAGCCAGCCCCAGGCACCTGCGCGCTGCTCGAGCGCGCGCGCGGCCTCGAGGCGCTCCACTGCGCCCTCCAGGTCTCCCACGGTCGCGGCCAGCCCCGCAATCGTGCGATCGAGCGCACCCCAGACCGCGACGCCGGCCCCGAGCACCACGATGCGACCGGCCAGCGGCTCGAGCGCCGCGAGAAGATCGGCCGCGACGTCGGCAAGATCGAGGCGCTCCGCGGCGTCTCCCAGAAGCACGAAGCCGGGCATGCGCAGGAGGATCCGGCCCTCGGAAGCCACCAGCGCAGACGCGACGTCGCAGACACGCGCCCGCAGGGCGTCGCTCGGACCGTCGGTCTCGAGATCGGCCGCCACCTGCCAGGGGCGGACCACCGGGATGGTCGGTAGGGACTCGGGGACCCCCGCCGCGAGCCGGCGGATCTCGTCGAAGCGCCCTTGCTCGCGCAGCCGCGTGAGGAGCACGGCCTGGTAGGCGCGCTCCGCGTCACGGGAGCCGATGCGTCGCGCTTCCTCCAGAGCGCGCGCTGCGATCCCCTCGGCCTCGGACAGGCGGCCATCGAGGGTTGCGCGCGCCGCGCGGTACAGCAGCGTCCGGTAGCGGTAACGAGCGACGCCCTCCGCGTCGGCCAAGGCTGCGTAGGCCTCGAGCTCGGCGTCTGCTTCCTGGCTGCGGCCGAGCTCGAGCCGGTCGAGGAAGCGGCACGAGCGGGCCGCCAGCTCGAGCTCACCGCTGCCGATCGACCTGGCCAGATCGAGCATGTGGTCTGCCTCTTTGCAGCGCGTCGGCAGGTGGCGAGTCTCCACGAGGGTCCAGCGGCGCCCGTAGAGGGCATGGAAGCGGGCGGTCGGATCCGCGCTCACGCGGGCGGCCTCTTCTACCACCTCCACGACGTCCGGGGGCACGGCCCGGCCGGCAACGGTGCAGGCGGCGCCCAGGCGCACGGCGATCCGCACAGCCTCGGTGGAGCCGCGGTCCGGCAGCTCGCGCTGGACCTCGGCGAGGAACGCGATCAGCTCGGGGTCGTAGGTCACCTCGGGGCTGAGCGAGAGACCGCCGAAGGCAACGGCAGCGCGGGCGAGGTCGTCTGTGTTCCCGAGTTCGCGGGCCATGGCGACGGCGCGACGCAACAACGCGCGGCCGGCTCCCAGCTCGCCCGTCACCACGCGCGCCTCGCCCTGGTCCAGCAACAGGCGCAGCCGGATTGCCGGATCGGGGGCCTCGACCAGATCGAGGGCGTCGAGGGCCAGGCCCAGGATCTCCGCCGCGTCCTCGTGGGCGCCGCGCGCGGCGGCCGCCTCCCCCGCGCCGAGGGCGATCTGCACCGCGTGCTCGGCGTCTCCGGCCGCCGCCCCCCGGCACAGGTGCTGGGCAGCGCGCACGCGGAGCGGATCGGCGGCATCCACCGTGCGTGCGAGCAGCGCCTCGCCCAGCCTGTAGCGGACGGCGGCGAGCTCGGCCGCCGAGAGCTCTTCGACCGCGGCCCGCCGCACGAGCTCGTGCCCGAAGGCGAAGCGCGCGCCCCGGCGCGAGAGACAGCCGGCGTCGGCTGCGCTGTCGAGGCCCTCCGTCACCTCGGCGACGGGGCATCCCAGCGCCCGCGCCAGCCAACCCGCATCGACCTCGCGACCGGCCACCGCCGCATGGACCAACAGCTCCCGCACCGGCCCGGGCAGACGCGCGAGCGAAGTCGCGAGGACATGGCGGATCGGCGCCGGGAGCGTCCCGGAGACCGGCTCGGCCTCGAGGGCGGCGTCCTCGCCTCGAGCCAGCTCGCAGATGAAGAAGGGATTCCCCCCGCTCAGGGCGTGGATGCGATCGACTCTGTGGGCGGGCGTCGACGCCCCGCCTTCGCGCGCGACGAGGCGTCCGGTTTCTTCCCGACTGAGCCCGGCAAGACGCAGGGGCACGGCCTCCGGCCGGCGAGCCAGGCCTGGCAGCGAGCTGTCGTTCGAGAGTTCACCGGGCCGGTAGGTGAGCAGGAGCGCGAGTTTCAGGCGACTCAGGGCGGGGGCCAGCCGGTCCAGGACGGCGAGGGAGGCCCCGTCGGCGCGGTGCATGTCGTCGAGGACGACCAGGAGCGGGTGGGTCCTCACGATCTCTCCCAGCAGGCGGGCGAAGCCTTCGACCCGTCGCTCGCGTAGCGAGGGTGGATCGCGGCGCGGCCCGGCTTCGGCGTCCCAGGCACCGAGTCGGCCTCCCACCACGGCGCCGATGTCGGGAGCGGCGGCGGAGAGAGCCGCCCGCAGCGTGTCGAGCCGGGCCTCGTCGGCGGCCTCCGCCCACGCCCGTACGCACTCGGCGAACGGGAACAGAGTGGGCGTGGCCTCGCGTTCCAGGCACCAGCCGACGGCGCTGGGAATTCCGCGGGCCTCGGCCCGGCGAACGGCCTCCTGGGCGGTGCGCGTCTTTCCGATGCCCGCCTCGCCTTCGAGAAGGACCAGCCGGCCCCGACCGGAGGCGGCCGACGCGACCGCGGCGTCGATCGCAGCGAGCTCCTGATCCCGGCCGACGAAACCGGTCGTCGGGTGGGGCAGCGTCCCGGACGCGGCCTCGTCGACGCCCTCCACCGGAGCGATGAAGCGCAGCCCCCGGCCCCGCACGGTCTCGACGAAACGGGCGGCCCGGGCATCGTCGCCGAGCGTCCGGCGGGCCGTGCGGACGGCCTTGCGCAGGGAGGCCTCGGTCACCGCGGCGTCGGGCCAGAGCGCCGCCATCAGCTCTTCGGGCGTCACCACTCGGTGTCGCTCCCGGAGCAGGTACAGGATCAGATCGAGGGCTTTCCCCTGGACGTCCACGGGAACGCCGTCGCGCCGCAGCGCGAAGCACGCCGCGTCGAGCTCGAAGGGCCCGAAGCGGATGGGGGCCTCTCTCTCCATTGGAAGAAGAGTGTACCCCCGATCGCGGTACCGGAGGGGTCACGAGCGGGTCACGCCTCCGCAGAGCGCGAATGCATACCCTCATCCCAGGAAAAGGAGGTTCCTCGTCATGCGCTCCCACATCCGCCTCGCCACCCGAACTCTCGGCGCCAGCCTCGCTCTGGGCCTCGTGCTCGCGGCCCCCCCCGCAGCGGCCAGCCCCATCGGAACGATCTACCGGCCGTTCCTCGACGCCCCCGTCAGTGACGGCCTCGGCAACGAGGCCATCGAAACCCACCGGACGCTGTTCGGCATCCCGTTCGACGAGCAGCCGGACGCCTCGGTGCAGAGCCTGGTGCTGGACGCGCCGCCGGGCTCGGCCTTCGTGGATCCGCCGCGTGCGATCTTCTACGACGAGCGGGAGACGCCCGTGGCAGGCGGGAGCCTGCTCGACTTCCACGTCCTCGGCGACGTGGCCGATCCGACCGTGTCACTCTTCACGAACCCGGTGAACACCGCCTCCGGCAACACGGTCCTCTTCGGCATGGAGAACCTCTTCTGGACCGGCACCTCCGCGGCCGCCGGCGAGGCGGCCGCTCTGCTCGACCAGAGCTTCACGCTCGGCTTCGCCGACGGCACGACGACGGCGCTCACGCCGATCATGGCGGGCGTCGTCTTCGGCGCGGGCACCGAGGACTCGCCGCTCGTCTACTTCGCGGAGTTCGCCGCCGCGGACTTCGCCGGGAGCCCGACGCGCCTGGACGTCTCGCTGCGCTTCGCGCACGTGCCCGAGCCCGCCACGGGCGCGCTCCTGATGGCCTGTCTGGCCTTGCTCGGGCTCGCCCGACGATGAGGCGCGCGCGCGGCTCTGCCTTCGCTCCCGTCCTGCTGGCGGCCGCTGTGGCCGTGGCCGGCGCCGGCGGACTCTGGCAGCGAGGGGGGCCCGAGACCCCGGCTGCGCCGCCCCCGCTCGACCCCGCCGTGCGCGACGCCATGGTCGCGGCGCTGCCGAAGCATTCGATTCCCCTGGCGGTGGACGTGACGGATGGACACACGTTCAGCGGATTCACCCGTTCCAACCAGAATGGCACCATCTCGGACAGCCCGACACCACCGCAGTTCGTGTCCGGGCACCGGACGTCCCATTTCCTCTCGTGGAACATCGCCGGCCAGGAGCGGTTCAATTTCTGCGATCCCAACCAGCCCTTCTCGATCTTCAGCTCGGTCGTCGTCAATCAGGTGGTCCTGCACTTCACCGTCGACGCGACCGACACGCCCGGCGACGTCACCGCGGTGAACGTCGTGATCCCCGCCTTCACCACCCTGCCACCGGGCGCCACCACCGATTTCCCCATCAACCTGCTCAACGTCCTCGTGGAGGTCTCGACGGAGAGTGGAGAGGGCGTGAGCGGCGAGCTCTCGCCCGCCCCGCCGCCCCTCGGTGCGGCGGCCGCCTTTCTGCTGACCCTCGACACGCCCCTCAGCGGCGTCGATGGTGTTCTCCACGTTGATGTGGTGCTGTCCGGTCAAGTCGAGCCCGCCCTCGTCGTGGTGGACTCGGGCCTGTCGAACTGCCCGCCCGGCGTCCCGCAGACACCGTTCACGAACTTCGAGGGC
>CAYOHN010000227.1:0-6113 GCA_964403735.1 uncultured Spirochaetales bacterium
GCGTGCGAGCAGCGCGGCAAGCAGACCGTCGAGCGTACGCCGGCTCACCGGATCAGCGAGCGCGCGCCCGATCAGCTCGAACAACAGCACGCAGCGCGGCCCCATGCGGTCCGCGGTCGTCGCTCCGGGCTGCAGAATGGCGGCGCACGCTTCGGGGGCTTCTCGGAGTGCGAACCCCGCGAGCACGCGAAGACCCGCCAGCGACCAGGAGGGCGCCGCGCGTTGGCGATCGAACGCTGCGGGCAGGAACGGCTCGTGCGGGGTGCGCAGGGAACTTGCGACCGAATGGGACACGGAACGGCCTCCGATGGCAGGACGGCCAAGACGGTAGCAGATAAATAGAAGTTGAATTTCAATTTCAAAAAAGAGGGAAGTCATCCCTCGGGGGTTGAGATGCTCCGCCCTCGGTCCGACCGGCTCAGCCGGGATCGCGTTCGAGACGTTCGATGACGGCTCGGACCACCAGCGGCCACGCGATCGTCGCGTCGGCCAGGACCTCGGCGAAGCGGCCGCCCTCGGCGGCGGGGACGAACTTGCCCCACGAGACGCCCTCCGAATACGTGCAGCCCGAGAGTCCTCCCCAGTGCACCGGCTCGGGGCAGATCCGGACGCCGTACTGGAAACGGCGCACGGGCTCCGGGATGCCGAGGCGCTTCTCGGAGATCTCGAGGTACGGGCCGACCTGCTGCGCCCAGTTGCGCGGCACCCCGCCGCCGATCGTGAAGATCCCGACCTTCGCGGCGCCTCGGATCGCATCGGCGTAGGCGTCGAGATCGAGGAACGGATCGAAGGACAGGCGCGGCCGGCCCGCCTGCTCGCGGCGCCGGTTGTACACGGCGACGTCGAGCCCGAGTTCCGAATCGGTGAAGGCGGGGATGAACACCGGGACGCCGTGCCGGACGGCGCTCTTCAGGATCGCGCGCCCGTCGCTGTGCGCGTCGAGGTAGTACCCCAGCGCCTCGGTGATTCGGGCACTGGAGAGCGTCACGCCCTCGGGCATCGCGTCGAGCACCTGGTTCACGATCTTCTCGGTGTCATCGAGGTTCTGCTCGAGTTCCAGCGTGTCGTACACGCGATTGTATCCCTTCGCGAACAGCTCCTCGTCCTTCATCGACTCGCGGTGCTTGAAGTGCAGCATGCCCGCGCCCTCGACGAAGCCGTGCGTCACCAGTGCGCCCGTCGCGACGATGGCCTGGACCCAGCCGCGTTCGATCATTTCGCAGACCACCAGGCCCTGCTTGGCGATCGTCATCGCGCCGGACAGCGTCAGCACCTTGAAGCAGTCGCGATCGCGCGCCATCGCCTCCAGCACGTCGGCGGCCTCGCCGAGTCGCCGGCCGCCGAACGCCGTGGCCGCCATACCGCGCACCAGCGCATCGACGGACCCGGCGGCGCCGACGTCGAGCGTCCTCAGCGGTTCGAGCCCGTCGTCGTGACCGGTGCTCAGGCTGCGCATCTTGACGTGGGCCTGCGTATGCTGCTTCGAGCGGGTGGACTCGTCGGTCATGGCGAGGTCGCCTCCTCGTCAGGCCGCGGGAAGGAGCGGCAACAGGGCTTCGGGATCGGTGACGGGTAGCGAGCAACTCGTCCCCCGGCACATCCAGGCCGTCGCGCGGCCGGCCTCGGGCTCGCGGCCGGCGAGCCACGTGGGGTCGAGTCCGGCCGGCGCCGGCGCACCGGGAGCTGCGACGATGACGCCGTCCTCGGGCGTCAGCAGCCGGCGGGCGCGGTCGGCGAGCGCTGCGGTGGCGGGATCCTCGGGGCGTCCCACGATCACCGCGACGGAACTCCCGCGCTCGGCGAGCGCCGCGGCTCGCGCCAGTGTCGGGTACGCCTCCGGCGCCCGTTCGATCGGGAAGGCGTGGGCGCGCAGCGCCCGCTGCGCGATCTCCGCCCAGTCGGAGCGGCCCGCGAGCGCCGCCGCGCGCAGCAGCCCGAGCACCGCCGTGCCGGCCGAGTGCGGCGTCGCGCCGTCGGGCTCGGCGCGCGGGCGGTGGACGAGCCGCTCGCCGTCCACCGGCGTCAGGAACAGCTCGTTCTCGTCGGCGTCCCAGAAGCGCGCGACGACGTCTTCGGCCAGCGCCAGCGCCTCGGCCAGCCAGCGCGGACCTGCCGTCGCCCGATACAGATCCAGTGTCGCTTCGAGCATGCCCGCGACGTCCTCGAGGAAGCCGAGCACGCGCGCGCGGCCCTCGTCGTAGACGTGCAGCAGGCGGCCGCGCTCGTCGCGCAGGTGCGTCAGCACGAACTCGGCGGTGGCGGTCGCGTCGGCCAGCAGCCCGGCATCCCCGAGCAGGCTGCCGGCGCGCGCGAGCCCGGAGATCGTCCACGCGTTCCACGACGCGACGCGTTTGCGGTCGGTGCCCGGCGGGACGCGCTGCGCGCGCACCGCGAGCAGCTCGGTGCGTTCGAACGCGAAGCGCTCGCGCGGGGCGCGCGCCACGTCGACGAGCTGCGTGGCGCCGTGCTCGAAGTTGCCGGCCGGTGTTACGCCGTAAGCGGTGCCGAACGCCTCGGCGCGCTCGGGGCCGAGCGCCTCGGCGAGCTGCGCCGGCGTCCACACGTAGAACTTGCCCTCCTCGCCTTCGCTGTCGGCGTCCTGCGACGCGCACCAGCCGCCGTCCGGCGCGCGCATCTCGCGGCGCAGCCAGGCCACCGTCTCGTGGATCGGCCATGCCAGTTCGTCGGCGTCCGGGCCGTCGGCGCCGCCGCGGCGCCGCCACGCATCGGCGTAGACCTGCAGTAGCTGGCCCTGGTCGTAGAGCATCTTCTCGAAGTGCGGAATGGTCCACTCGGCATCGACGCAGTAGCGGTGGAAGCCGCCGCCGACGTGATCGAAGAGCCCCCGGCGCGCCATCTCGCGGCAGCTCCGGACGACGTGATCGAGCGCCTCCCGGGCCTCGTCGGCCGACGCCACGTCGGCGGCCGCGAGCAGCGCCTCGAGCGATGTCGGCGTCGGGAACTTCGGCGCGCGCCCGAAGCCGCCGTGCTCGCGATCGGCGCCGGCCAGCAGGCGCTGCGCGGCGCGGCGCAGGCTCGCGGATCCCGGCGGCTCGGCGGCACTGCCCTGCGGCCGCTGGGCCAGCACCTCGACGGCGTGGGCCGCGTTCTGCTCGAGCTCGCCGCGCCGCTGCTGCCAGGCGTCGGCGATCGCATCGAGCAGCTCGCGAAACGCCGGCAGGCCGTGCCGGCGCTCCGGCGGAAAGTAGGTGCCGGCGTAGAACGGCTTGCCGTCCGGCGTGCAGAACACCGTCAGCGGCCAGCCGCCGTGCCCGGCCGTGCGGACCAGGAAGTCCATGTAGATGCGATCGACGTCCGGCCGTTCCTCGCGATCCACCTTCACGTTGACGAAGAGCCGGTTCATGCGCGCCGCGGTCCCGGCGTCTTCGAACGACTCGCGCTCCATCACGTGACACCAGTGGCAGGCGCTGTAGCCGATCGACACCAGCAGGGGTCGATCCTCGGCGGCAGCGCGGACGCGCGCTTCCTCGCCCCACGGATACCAGTCGACGGGATTGTGCATGTGCTGCCGCAGATACGCGGAGACTTCGTCGGCGAGTCGATTCATCCGAGCAGGGTAGCTGCGCTGCGCGCGACGCCACGCCCGGGCGCGACTATGCGCGGACGGAGCCAGCCGACGGCGGCACGCCGAGCGCCTGCGCGAGATACGGCAGCGCTTCGTTCGCGAGATCCAGCTCCGGCGCGAGGCGCTTGCCGAGGCCCTCGGCGGTGGCGAGCGCCAGGTTCACCATCGTCATGTGGCTGCGGGCCTGGATGCGATGGCGGCGCAGGATGTCGAAGATCCGACCGATCTCGACGGTCATCTCGACGTTTCCCAGCCCCCGCGTGCGCATCCGCTCGACGTACTCCGAGACCTCGCGCTCGTAGACCGCGTAGTCCGGCGTCGCCGTGTGCGGGGCGTTCTCGAAGAATAGCTTCGCGACGGTGGCGCCATCGCCGGTGGCGAACGCGAACAGCAGCCGCGCGTTGGTGATGCGTTCGCGATCCTCGAGCTGCCCCACCAGGCCGAGATCGAAGAGCGTGATGCGACCGCTGGCGTCGAAGCGCATGTTGCCCGGGTGTAGATCGGCGTGGACGAAGCCGTGCAGGAAGATCATCTGGCACACGCAGCGCATGCCGCTGCGGACGATGCGCGGGAGGTCCGCTTGCGCGGCGTCCAGCTCGTCCTCGCGCAGACCTTCGACGAACTCCATCGTCAGGACCTCGTCCGAGCAGGCCTCGGGGTGCAACCCCGGGAAGTGTACGTCCGGGTCGCCGGCGAAGTGGGCGCGGAAGCGGAAGTTGTTGTCCGCCTCGTTGCGCAGGTGGATCTGCTGTTCGACGGCGTCGCAGAAGGTCTCCACCGCTTCGGCCAGCGAGACCAGCCGCAGCGACGGCACGAGACGTTCCGCCGCGCGCGCGGCCACCCCCAGGATCGCGCGATCGAGGCGCACCTTCTCGAGGATGTCCGGACGGCGCACCTTGACGGCGACGCGCGCGCCGTTGCTGCGCAGCGTCGCCTCGTGCACCTGCGCGACGGAAGCGGCCGCCACCGGCACCTGGTCGAAGCGCGAGAACAGCGCGCCCAGCGGCTGGCCGAGGCTGCGCTCGATCGCCTCGCGCACCTGCGCGAACGGAAACGGCGGCACCTGGTCGCGCAGCCGCGCCAGCTCCTCGACGAGCGGCGGCGGCAGCAGATCCCCGCGCGTCGAGGCGATCTGGCCCACCTTGATGAAGGTGGCGCCGAGCCGCTCGCACAGCGCCACGTGCGCGCGGCCGAAGGCGCGCAGCGTGCCGTTTCGCCCGTCGCGGCGGAAGCGCCAGGCCTCGCGAAGGAAGACGCCGAGCGCGATTCCGCTCGCGCCGAAGAGCTGCGCGAGGCGCACGGTGACGCGCAGCGCGTGGCGGATCGCACCGCCGCGCGGGGCGGTCTCAGCGCTCGGCGACGGGGCAGGGAAGGGCACGGCGCGCGGAGACTACCCGACGTGTCGGGACGGAGCCGGCGCCGCTGCGGCGCGCCGCACGCGTGCCGGGAGCCAGCGCGTATCGAACGTGAACGCATGCATCAGCAGCATGCCGAGCGTGAGTCCCGGGAACGCGAACAGGACCAGCAACCCCAACTGCAGCGCAACGCCGGCCGCCCACGCGATCGGCCGTGTCCAGCGCAGGCAGGCCAGGAGCGGGAACGCGAGCTCGACGCCGAGTCCCGCCCACGTCGCGAGCTGCTGGACAAACTGCGGGAGCGCGAGCAGCGCGCTGGCCGCTCCCTCGCGCGCATACGGGAGACCGACGGCCGCGCCGAGTGCCAGGCCATCGCGCCATCCGGGGCTCTCGAGCTTGTCGAGGCCCGAGAGGCCGTAGGCGGCGGCCAGCACGATCCAGGCGCAGATCGTGACCGCGCGCGGCACCACGCCTCCGCCCGGACGCACGCGGCCGAGCGGGCGCAGCGGCTCGCCGGTGGGAACCAGGACGCTCGCGAGCAGCAGCCAACCGACGTACGCCGACGCCACCGTCTGTACCAGCGGTGACGTGAGTCCGAGCAGCGTCCAGCAGTACCAGAGCGCCAGCGCCATCGCGCGGCGCGCGATCCCGAGAGCAAATGCGAGAGCCGCCGCGATCGACGCGGCGAGCAGCGCGCGGACGTTGGCCGGGTCGCCGCCGCCGGGGGCAAACGGGCTCGGGAACAGATCGCCGACACCACCGGGCCCGCCCGGGTCGATCGCCGGCAGGCCGTCCGTGGTGAACAGCTCGTCCGCCCACGGCCACCACGCGAGGAGCTGTCCGAGCACGAGCAGTCCGAGCAGGAGCCGGAACCACGCAAAGTGCCGAGGGCCGATGGGGCTCACCGAGACGTGGAGGCGCCGTCGTCGCAGCGAATCTCGAGCGTGCCGTACGGCTAGTCGTTCGCGAGGATGCTCCAGTTGCGGACGCGGATGCGTTCGACCCGAGCCGCGACGCCGAGCTCGCGAGCGACCTCGGCCGGCGCGCAGAACCCGCGCTCCAGCACTGCCGTCGGCTTCGGCGAAGGCGTGAGGCCGGCGAACAGAGCAGCGTGCGCGTACGCCGCGCTGCGCACCACCGGCCCGCCGACGCTGCGTCCGAAGCTGCGATCC
>CAYOHN010000228.1:0-4060 GCA_964403735.1 uncultured Spirochaetales bacterium
GGAATGTCGTCATGACGACTCGAACCGCACTGACGAGGCACCGCGCACACCAGCCGGTCGGATGGCTGCACCGGACGGCGCCGACCGACGAATACGAAACGCTCGCGGCGAGCCCATGAGTGTCTCAGGACGGCTGCGCGGTAGTCTCCAACGACAGCCCGCGACCGTCGGCGAAGCCGCGCGCGCGGTCCAGGAGGTCGGCGAGACCCGCCTGCACCGGCGCCGAGAGTCCTTCGCCGATGCCGACATCGAAGATCCCGATCGAGACCACCCACGCTTCGGGGCGCTCCCGAGCGAGGAGACCCGCCAGCGAGAGCAGGCCGGCAGCGTCCAGGCGGTGACTCCACGGCGAGCGCGGCGCTGGGACGAGGGGCCGGAGCCGCACGACGCCGGGCTCGAGTCCGAGGTCCGCATCGAGGAACACGACGCGGCGCGCCGCCGCGATCTCGACGGCGAGTTCCGGAACGGGCTGGAAACACGCCTGCGCGGCAAGGCCCTCTGCGGCGAGGATCTCCGCCGCTCGCGCGCCGACGCCATCGTCGCGGCGGAGCGGATTGCCGAATCCGATCCACAGCGTCGTCACCCGCCGCTCCGGCGCAGCACGTCCACGACCGCGCCGTTCGTGTCGAGCAGACGGACGGCGATCGGCATCTGTCCGAGCGCGTGCGTCGAGCACGCGAGGCACGGATCGAAGGCGCGGATCACCGCCTCGACGCGGTTCAGCATGCCCTCGCGCAGGCGATGGCCATCGACGAAGTGTCGAGCCACCTGGAGCACGCCGCGGTTCATCGCGAGCGCGTTGTGTCCCGTCGCGATGATCAGGTTCACTGCCGTCACGAGGCCGTGGGCATCGATCCGGTAGTGATGGATCAACGTGCCGCGCGGTGCCTCGGCGACGCCGATCCCCTCGCGGCGATTCGGGCCGGCCTGTGCCCGCACGTCGGGGTCGAGGACGCCCGGATGACTTGCGAGTTCGCGAATGCGCTCGAGCGCGAACAACATCTCGACGAGCCTGGCCTCGTGGTACAGGTAGCTCGAGCCGTCGGTGCCGGCATCGCGACGGCGAAGGTCCGCGAGCGCTACGTCGGCACGCGGCGTGCCGCAGCGGCTTACGAGCCGCAGTCGCGCCAGCGGTCCGACGCGGTAGATGCCGTCCGGGAAGCCGAGCGCGCGATAATACGGAGCCTTCAGGTACGAGTCCGGCTCGTCCGCCTCGGCCAGCATTTCCTCGTAGTGCGAAGGGTCGAATCCCTCGACGACGGACGCGCCGTCGGCAGCGACGACACGGAGATGGCCATCGTAGTGCTCGAGTTCGCCGGTCGGGCTCACCAGCCCGAGGAACAGCGACGGGAAGTTGGCGAAGTGCTCGATCTCCTCCTCGAACCCGGCGAGCCGCGCGCGGAACCGCTCGAGAGCGTCTTCCACGGTCGCGAGGGCAGGGGGCACGCCCTCGAGCAGGAAATCGCGCGTCTCCTCGGAGATCGGCGAGGCGACACCGCCGGGCACCACCCAGGCCGGATGCACCCGCTTGCCCGCCATCCGGGCGATGCTCTCCTGGCCGAACGCGCGCAGCGCGATCCCGCCGCGCACGAGTTCGGGCTCCTCGGCCATCAGGCCGACCAGGTTGCGACGCGCCGGGTCCGCATCCATCCCGAGCAGGAGGTCCGGCGCCGACAGGTAGAAGAAGGACAGCGCGTGCGACTGCAGGATCTGCGCGAGATGCAGGATCCGGCGCAGCCGCACGGCATTCTCCGGAATCGACACGGCGAGCAGCGCATCTCCCGCCTTCGAGGATGCGATCAGGTGGCTGACCGGACAGATCCCGCAGGTGCGCGCCATCAGGCCCGGCATCTCGTGGAAGGGACGACCGACGGCGAGGTTCTCGAAGCCGCGAAACTGGTCGACGTGGAAGCGCGCGGTCTCGACGCGGCCGTCCTCGCCGAGCTGCAACGTGATCCGCGCATGCCCCTCGATGCGCGTCACCGGATGGATCTCGATACGTTGCGTGGCCATCGTCAGCTCCCGAAGCGCACACCGCTCGGCGCCGGCGGGCGGCCCTCGAGCAACGCCATCAGCACCTCGAAAATGGCATCCGCCGACGGCGGACAGCCGGGCAGGAAGTGATCGATCGCCACGACCTGGTGCACCGGGAGGACCGGCAGCAAGCCGGGCACTTCGCGCTCTGGCGGCGTCTCGTAGACGGACAGCACCGCTTCGATCCCAATTTGGTTGCGCAGCGCCGGGACGTTGCCCGTCACGGCACAGTCGCCGAAGCTCACCACCGTACGCGTGCGCTCGCGGACCTCGCGAATCCGTCGCAGATCGGCTTGCGTCGCGACGGCCCCCTCGACCAGCGCGACGTCCACCGCAGCGGGATACTCCTTCGCGTCGAGCAGCGGCGAGTAGACCAGCTCGAAGCGACGGGCGATCTCGAGCAGCCGTTCGTCGAGATCGAGCAGCGACATGTGGCAACCCGAGCAGCCGTCGAGCCAGAGCGTGGCGAGGCGCGGCCTCATCGCCGATTCCCGCGCATCCGCTGGAGGAAGGGCAGGAAGCCGGTGCGCTTGGCCATCTCGCCGACCGCCTTGCCCTTCTCGAACAACGCGCCGGTCGGGCACACCTGCACGCACTTGCCGCAGCTGGTGCAGGTGGTCGAGTCTCCCCACGGCTCGGCGAGATCGCTGACGATCCACGAGTCGACGCCGCGGCCCGCTACGTCCCACGTATGGGCGCCTTCGATCTCGTCGCAGACGCGAACGCAGCGCGTGCACAGAACGCAGCGGTTGTGGTCGATCGCGAAACGCTCGTGTGAGGCGTCGACGGGGAGCCGCGGATCCCGATAGGGCAGGCGGACGTGGCTCATGCCGAGCGCCATCGCCAGCGCCTGCAGGTCGCAGTGACCGTTCGAGACGCAGATGGCGCAATGGTGATTGCGCTCGGCGAACAACAGTTCGAGGACCCCGCGGCGGTAACGATCGAGTCGCGCCGACCGCGTCCGCACTTTCATTCCCTCGGTGACCGCCGTCGTACAAGCAGGCAGCAGGCGCTCGGTTCCTTCTACCTCCGTCAGGCAGAGCCGACACGCGCCGACGGTGCTGAGGCCTTCGAGCGAGCACAACGTCGGGATCTCGATTCCCTGCTCGGCGGCCACCGCGAGGATCGTCTCGCCGGCGCGCGCACCGACTTCGCGCCCGTCGATCTCCAGCGTATGCACCGTCATTCGGAGGACTCCGCGGAAGGCTGTGGCGTCGAGAAGCAGCGGCCCGCCGGACAACGCCCGTCGAGGTGGGCGCGATACTCCTCGGGGAAATGGCGCAGCGTGCTCAGGACGGGATTCGGAGCGGAGTGGCCGAGTCCACACAGGCTGGTGTTTTTCACCAGATCGCAGAGCTCTTCCAGCAACTCCATGTCACCGGCGTTCGCCTGGCCCTGCGCGATCCGATCGAGAAGCCGATGCAACTCGACCGTCCCGACCCGACACGGAACACACTTGCCGCAGGATTCATCGCGGCAGAATGCCATGAAGAAGCGCGCGACGTCCACCATGCAGGTCTGCTCGTCCATGACGATCATGCCGCCGGAGCCCATGATCGAGCCGAGTTCGACGAGGGTCTCGTAATCGACGGGGGTATCGAGAAACGCCGCGGGAATGCAGCCTCCCGAAGGTCCTCCCGTCTGGACGCCCTTGAAGCGGGCGCCGTCGGGGATGCCGCCGCCGATATCGAAGACGATCGTGCGCAGCGTCGTTCCCATCGGGACCTCGACGAGGCCGTTGTGGGCGACCTTGCCCGCGAGCGCGAACACCTTGGTTCCCTTCGACTTCTCGGTGCCGATCGATGCAAACCACGCGCCCCCACGCGCCAGGATCGCGGGTACGTTGGCGAAGGTCTCGACGTTGTTGATCAACGTCGGGCTGCCGAACAGGCCCGACTCCGCGGGATACGGCGGGCGCGGTCGCGGCGTCCCGCGGCCGCCCTCGATCGAGGCGAGGAGCGCGGTCTCTTCGCCGCACACATACGCCCCGGCACCGAGGCGCACTTCGACGTGGAAACGAAAGGAC
>CAYOHN010000228.1:4070-6090 GCA_964403735.1 uncultured Spirochaetales bacterium
GCCGCCCATCGCGCTCCCGAGCAGGCCGAGGCGATTGGCCTGGCGGATGGCTTTGCGCAGCCTCTCGACCGCGAGCCCATACTCGGCACGCACGTAGAGGAGGCCTTCGGAGGCACCGACGGCATACGCGGCGATCGCCATGCCCTCCAGGACGCGATGCGGATCCGATTCGAGGATGCTGCGATCCATGTACGCGCCCGGATCGCCCTCGTCGGCATTGCAGACGACATACTTCTGCGGCGCGTCGGCCTTGGCGACGGTACGCCACTTGAGACCCGTCGAATAGCCGGCACCGCCGCGCCCGCGCAGACCCGAGTGCTCGATCTCGGCCAGCACCTCGGTGGGCGTGCTCTCGTGCAACGCCTGGAGCAACGCCTGGTAACCGTCGGTCGCGATCGCGTCTTCGATGCGTTCGGGATCGAGCCGCCCGCACTGCGCCGTCACGATGCGCTCCTGCATGCGGAAGAAGGGCAGATCGGACGGGACGGACTGGCGGGTCGAAAAGCCGTCGCGGAAGCCGTCGAGCAGCGTCGCCGCCTGCTCCGGCCGCGCCTCGCGCAGCAGTTGCTCCGACCGGACAGCGCCGTCGAAGCGCTCCGCCATCACGAGCGGTCCGGCTGCGCACAAGCCCAGGCAGCCGACGCCCTTCACCTGGCAGCGATCCGCTTCTCCGCGACGGTTCACCTCGGCCACCAGGGCCTCCTGCACCGCGCGGCTCCCGAGCGACAGGCAGCTCGCCGCCGTGCACACCCGTACGGACTCGCGGTAGCCAGAGGTCCTGGCTCGCTCTTGATCGGCGCGACTCCGCAGCTCGTCGGGAGTCATGTGCGGAGCTCTTCTGACGGATTCGAGAACCAGGGGGAGACGCGTTCGAGCACGGCTTCCGGCGTCACGCGCCCGACGGTGTCTCCATCGATCACCACGACGGGAGCGAGGCTGCACGCGCCGACGCAGCGGGCGACGAGCAGCGACAGCTCGCCGCCCGCGCTGGTCTTCCCCGACTCGATGTCGTGTGCCTGCGCAATGGCGGCGAGGAGCTCCGGGCCTCCCTTCAGGTGGCACGCCGTCCCGAGGCAGACGACACAGGTGTGAAGCCCGGGTGGCTGGAGCGTGAACAGATGGTAGAACGTCGCGACGCCGTACACCTTCGCGAGCGGAACGCCGAGCGCGTCGGCCAACGCCCGCAGCGTCGAGGCGTCGAGGCACCCATAGCTCTCCTGCGCGGCGTGCATGCCCTCGATCAAGGCCTGCGGCCGATTCCCGTGGCGGCGCAGCGTCGCCGAGACGAGCTTCCAACGCCTGTCGCGGCTCGGTTTCCCGCCGGGACGCGGTTCAGGACTCGGGAAGTCGGGGCGCTGCGCCACGCCGTGTGCCATCTGGTCCCTCCCTCACGGATCCTGTTGGCTGCAGCCAGCCGAACGGCGCTGCGACTCGGTGCCTTGGCCGGACTGCACGCAGCATGCCATCATCGGTCGCGCCATGGATAGGAGTCCTGTGCCCGAGCGAACGCGAAGCGATCTGGTCGTCGTCTCCAACCGGCTTCCGGTCACGCGCGCGCGCCGCAGCGGCAAAGAGGACTGGGATCTGAGCCCGGGGGGGCTCGTCTCGGCGCTGACGCCGGTGCTCCAGAAGCGCGCCAGCACATGGGTCGGATGGCCCGGCCCGGGCTCGAGCGCGCCGCGGCGCCTCGAGAGCCAGGGAATCCAGCTCCGCCCGGTGCAGCTCAGCCGGAGCCAGATCGAGCACTACTACGAGGGGTTCTCGAACCGGACCATCTGGCCGCTCTACCACGACGCCGTCCGGCCCGCCGAATACCACCGCGCCTGGTGGGCCTCGTACGTCGAAGCCAATCGCCTGTTCGCGACTGCGACGATCGAGGAGGCGGCGCGTGGCGCCGTCGTGTGGATCCACGACTACCACTTGCAGTTGGCGCCGCGCATGATCCGCGAGCGGAGGCCCGATCTCCGGATCGGCTTCTTTCTCCACATCCCGTTCCCCCCACAGGAGCTCTTCGCCCAGA
>CAYOHN010000229.1:0-6045 GCA_964403735.1 uncultured Spirochaetales bacterium
CCACGCATCGAGCGGATCCGGTTCGTCGCGGCGCTCGCGCTCGAAGCGCGCCCACATCTCGGCGCCCGCATGGCCGGCCAGCACGACGGTCTGGACCCGGCCGCCACCCGCCAGCTCCATGAGTTCCGCGTCGATCTCGGGATGGAATGCGCCGCGCAGCATGAGCCCGCGCGCCTGCAGCGCGTCGCCGACGGTCTCGAGGGTGGGCTCCGACTTCACAGCTCCAGATCGTCGCTCAACTCCTTGCCGATGCGCAGGAGCAGATCTTCCTCGATCGCTTCGTGACGCTCGAGATCGGCGGCGAGCGCCGCCAGCTGCGGCTCGACGGCGGCGAACCCGTCGCCGTCGATCGCCTCGGCCACCCGCGCGATGCGCGCCCGGAGTTCGTCGTGCTCTGCCGAGACGGCCGCCAGCGCGGCGCGCTGCGGCGGCGTGAGCGCCGTCTCGCCCGAGAGCGCCGGCCCGTAGATTCGATCTTCGGCCGCCAGGTGCTGCTCCACCAGCAACCGCGTGCGCGCAAACGCGGCCCGCACGGCGGGAGCCGGCTCCCCCTCCCGCAAGGCGCCGGCGACTTCGGCGAACATCGAATCGAGGCGGCGATGCTGACTGGCGACCAGGCGCTCCACGGCGCTGCACGGTTCCACGGGCGTCTCCTTCGGATCGGCGGACGGATCCGCCGGTTGCGAGGCGCATCGGCGGATCCGAAGCTCGGCTGTACGGGACGGCGGTACGAGACGGCGCCGCTCTCAGTCGTCGGCGTGCGAACGCGGGCGCTCGGCGCCTGCCGCTCCGGGCTCCTGCGGGCGCTCCACATAGGCGTCGGCGGCTCCATGGCGATATACCAGCTCCCCGCCGGTGTGTCCGACGGAGACCGCCGCGGCCAGCGCGAGCGCCGCGGCGACCACGGTGGCACCGCGACCCACGGAACCGCCCCGCCCCGCGAAAAGTCCGCCAGCCGACACGACGAGCGCCACGACTGCCACCCTCAGGAAGCGTTCGGCGTTCTCCTCGTGCTCCTCGATGTAGCTCTCTCGCACCACCTTCTCGACGCGCTCTTCCTGATCCTCGCCGGTCTCGACGGCGTACCACGCAGAGCCGGCGAGCAGCCCCTGGAGCAGTACCACGGCAAGCCACGCGCGCGACGGCAGCCAGCCCTGCCGGATCACAACGAACGCGAGGGCCG
Source organism: uncultured Spirochaetales bacterium (assembly GCA_964403735.1). GTDB lineage: Bacteria > Myxococcota_A > UBA9160 > UBA9160 > PR03 > CAADGG01. The sequence continues at coordinate 1,184 of CAYOHN010000229.1, forward strand.
CGGCGAACGGCGCGAGCATCGCGAGTGCCAACGGAAGATGGACAACGGCAGGATGCAGGGGATCGGGCAGACTCATGGCAATCTCCTTGGAGTCGAACGCGGCGGACCCGCAGTTTCTAGTCCGAAGCTTGGGAGCCGCAGCTTCGGGCCCGGCAACGGGTCACGCGATCCGGCAAATGCCGGAGGTCTATGAATCGCGCCCGAAACGACGGAGGATCCTCCCTGGCCTTCCCTGCTACGACGAATGACGGAGACGCCGGACGCCGGATCGCGCTCACCGCGCTGCTGCTCGGGCTCGCGACGGCCGGCGCCATCGACCTGGCGCTCGACTGGCCGAACGGCCCGAACTCGGTGCACGTGCTCATCGAGGGCACCGTGCTGCTGCTGTGCCTCGTGGGTGTCGCGGCGCTGTGGGGCGCCTGGGCGCGAACGCGCCGCTCGCTCGCCCGGACCCGCGCCGCGATGGCCGACCGCGAGGCGGAGCGCGATCACTGGCGCACCCGGACCGAGACGCTGTTGCGCGGCCTCGGCGCCGCCATCGACGACCAGCTCCGCGCCTGGCAGTTGACGCCGACCGAGCGCGAGACGGCGCTGCTGCTGCTGAAGGGCTACGGGCACAAGGAGATCGCCGCGCTGTGTGGCCGCAGCGAGCGCACCGTCCGCCAGCACTCCGTCGCCGTCTACCGCAAGTCGAGTCTCGCCGGCCGCGCCGAGCTGGCGGCGTTCTTTCTCGAAGACCTGCTGCTGCCGGGCGATTCGACCGGAACGGACGCGAGCGAGGCGCCGGCCGGCGGCCGGAGTACCGCGCGGCGCAGCCACGCGCCGGCCTCGTCGACCAGCGTGTAGAAGACCGGCACCACCAGCAGCGTCAGCATCGTCGACGCCGCCAGGCCGCCGATCGAGACGATGCCCATCGGCGCACGCCACTCCGAGCCGTCGCCGCGTCCGAACGCGATCGGCAGCATGCCGAAGATCGTCGAGGTCGCCGTCATCAGGACGGGCCGCATCCGCGTCGGACCGGCTTCGAGGACGGCCTCGTAGAGCGGCAGGCCCCGGGCGCGCAGCGTGTTGGTGTAGTCGACGAGCAGGATCCCGTTCTTCATGACGATGCCCATCAGCATCAGGAACGCGATCTGCCCCATCACGTCGAGCGAGTAGCCGAGCAGCCGGATCGCGGCGAACGCGCCGAGGAACGATAGTGGCGCCGACAGCATGATCGTGAACGGGTGCACGAAGGAATCGAACTGCGCGGCGAGGATCATGTAGATCGCGACCAGCGCGAGCAGGAACGCAAAGAGGACTGCCGCGGTGGTCTCGCGCAGGCGCTCGGTGGGACCGATGGCCACGAACTCGTAGCCGGTGGGCACATCGAGAGCGCGGATGAATCCCGACACCTCGGCGTCGGCCTCGGCCGCGGCCTTGCCGTCGAGATTCGCATATACGGTGATCGAGCGCGTGCGGCTCTCGCGATCGATCTGCACCGGGCCGCTGCCGACGCGCGGCTTCACCAGGTTGGTCAACGGCACCAGCGCGCCGGAGTTCGAACGCACCCGGACCAGCTCGAGCTTGTGCAGCTCGTCGCGGTACTCGGGGCGCACCTGGACCCGGACGTCGTAGCGCTCGCCGCCCTCCTCGTAGCTGCCCACCTCGATCCCCGCGTACAGCGACGCGATGGTTCGGCCGATCTGGAGCGCCGGCACGCCGAGATCGGCGGCGCGCTCGCGGGTGATGTCTAGCGCGATCTCCGGCTTGCCGGTCTCGTAGGAGAGGTACACGTCGCTGTAGCCACCGGCGCTGCGCATGCGCCCGGCGAGCGTGCCGGCGAGCAGGTGCAGCCGGTCGACGTCCGGCCCGCGCACGGCGTACATCAGCTGCGCGCTGCGCGCGCCCGGCACGTTGATGAACGGGATCTCCTCGACGGCGAAGTCGGAGAGCCCCAGACCGAGCGCGTCGATCTGCTCTCGGACGAGCGCCATCGTTTCGGCCTGCGTGCGCGCGCGCTCGCTCTTGTGTTCGAGCTGCACGTAGATCTGCGCCTCGTTGACGCGCTGCTTGGCACCGGCGCCGATCGTCGAGAAGGTGAGCTTCATCTCGGGCAGCGCGCGAAGCGACGCCTCGAGGGCGGCGACGGCATTGCGGGTCTGCTCGACGCCGCTGCCGAGCGGCTGCTTCAGCCACACGTTGAACTCGGAGCGATCCTCCTCGATCATGAAGTCCACCGGAACCCCGCGCGCGATCCAGAGACCGCCGAGCACGGCCCCTACCGCGAGAGCCATGACCGCGAACCGATGCCCGAGGCCCCAGCCGAGCACGCGTCGGTAGTGCCCCTCGAGCCAGCGATGCCCGCGCCCGATCTCGCGCCACACGCGGCCCGACGGCGGCTCGGCGCGCAGGTAGCGGGCGCACAGCATCGGCGTCAGCGACAATGCCACCAGCATCGAGACCAATACGGCGAAGGCGGCGACCAGCCCGAACTCCCGAAAGAAACGCCCCACCACACCGGACAGGAACGCGATCGGCACGAACACCGCGCACGTCGCGAGCGTCGTCGCCATCACGGCAAGGCCGATCTCGGCGGTCGCGCGCGAGGCCGCGTCGGGGCCGTTCGCGCCGGCCTCCATGTGCCGATAGATGTTCTCGAGCACCACGATGGCGTCGTCGATCAGCATCCCGATCGACAGCGACAGCGCCATCAGCGTCATCGTGTTCAGCGTGAAGCCGAACGCGTAGAACAGCGTGAAGCTCGCGACCAAGGCCGACGGAATCGTCACCGCGGCGATCATCGTCGAGCGCACGTTGCGCAGGAACAACAGTACCACCAGCGACGCCAGCCCGATGCCGTAGATCATGTCCACGGCGACGCTGCGGATCGCGCTGCGGATGAAGATCGACGAGTCGAACGCCAGCGCCATCTCGTAGCCGGGCGGGAGCTCGGCGCGCAGCCGGGCGAGCTCTTCCTTGACGGCCTCGGCCACCGCGACGGTGTTCTCGCCGGACTGCCGGCGCACCAGCAGCGAGACCCCCGGACGCCCGTTGAGGCGCGACAGCGTCCGCATCTCCGCCATGCCATCCTCGACGGTCGTGACGTCGCGCAGGTGGATCGTCGCGCCGCCGCGCTCGGCTAGTACCAGCGAGCCGAACTGGTCGGCGCTGGTCAGTTTTCCGAGCGTCTTCAGCGTCCACTCCTCGCGGCCGGTCTCGAGTCGGCCGCCGGGCACTTCGACGTGTCCCTGGCGGAGCGCCGCGACGACGTCGTCGACCGCGAGCCCGTAGCCGGCGAGGCGCAGCGGATCGATCCAGACCCGGATCTCGCGCGGCCGATCGCCCACCAGCGTCACGCTGCCGACGCCGGGGATGCGTTCGAGCCGTGTCTTGATCTCCTGGTCCGCAAACGCTGACAACGCGCGGATCGCGTGCGGCCCGGACAGCATCACGGCCAGGATCGGCGCCGCATCGGGGTCGATCCGGTTCACGACGGGCGGCTCGAGATCGCGCGGCAGATCGCCGCGTGCGGCCGCCACTTTGTCGCGCACCTCCTGCGCCTTCTCGCGAATGTCGTACTCGAGCTGGAACTCGACGTAGACCAGCGACAACGAATCTGTCGACGCGCTCGACAGCGTGCGGATCCCCTCGATCGTATTGATCGCCTCTTCGAGGATCTGTGTCACCTCGCGTTCGACGGTTTCCGGCGCGGCGCCCTCGAGCACCGTCGAGACGGTGATGATCGGAAACTCGACGCGCGGAAAGAGATCGATGCCGAGCCGCGGCACCGAGAGCGCGCCGAGACCGACGATGCCGCCGATCAGCATCACCGCGAACACCGGACGCCGGATGCACAGGTCCGGGAGCGTCACGAGCCGTCGCTCCGCGCGGCCACGCGCACGCGCATCCCGGGGGCGATCTGGCCCGCCGCCTCGCCGACGATCACGGGCTCGCCAGCTTCGAGCCCGGAGAGCACCTCGGCATCCTCGCGCGAGACGAGGCCGATGGTCACGTCCCGCGGCGTCGAGCGCCCGTCGACGATCGTGAAGACGCGCGTGCGGCTGTCCTCCGAACGGATCGCCTGCCGCGGAACCAGCAGCGCGTCGGGCTTCTCCTGTGGCGAGAGTTCGACCAGCGCGAAGACGCCGGCCTTGAGGCGGTGCTCCGGGTTGGCGACTGGCATCCGTACGGTGTACGTCCTCGTTGCGGGATCGATGACATCGCCGACGGCAGACACGCGGGTCCGGATCGGGGCTGGGAACCCCTCGACGTGGATCTCCGCGGCATCGCCGACACGCACTTGTGCGAGCTGGCTCTCCGGGATCGACGCGCGCGCCTCGAGTTGTCCGCTCTCCTGCAGCACCAGCACGATCGTCTGGGGCTGCACCAGCGCGGTGCTCCCTTCATCGACGAGCCTTGCGGCGACAGATCCCGCCCACGGCGCGCGGATCTTCGTGCGCTCGAGCTGGTGGCGGGCCATCGCCACGGCTTCGCGCGCCTGGCGTTCGTCCGCGCGCGCAACCAGCAAACCCGTCTCGAGCCGCTCGATTTCCCGCGGCGCCAGCACGTTCCGCTCGCGCAGCAACTGCGCCCGCTTCACGTCTGCCTCGCTTTGCCGGCGCTGCGCGCGCGCAAGGTCGAGACGCGCCTCGGCCTGCCGGAGCGCCATCTCGTACGGCTCGGGATCGATCTCGAAGAGCAGCGCGCCCGCCTCGACGCGATCGCCATCGTCGACGTGCACGCGCACGATGCGCCCCTGCACCTCCGTGCCGATGCGACTCTCACGGCGCGCTTCGAGCGTTCCGGACGCGCTGATGCGCTGCGCGATCGAACCCCGCCGGGCGGCGACCGTGGTGACGTCCACGGTCGGTTCGGCGCGT
>CAYOHN010000230.1:0-927 GCA_964403735.1 uncultured Spirochaetales bacterium
GGCAGCGCGATCAACAACTTCGGCGTGCAACTCCTTCTCGACGGACTGCTGCGCGAAGATCAGCCGCGCGGCTTCCCCGCCCGAGAGTGCTTCCAGTCGCTTCTCCGCATCGTCGCCGGAGAACAGCACGGCGGCGAGGTTGCCGCGCACGAACCCGATCGACTCCCCCGGACACAGATTCGCGAGCCAGGATTCGACGGTCTGCCCGGAACGCCCGATCTGCGCCTTGTGATCCTGCGCGACGTAGCCCGGATGCGTTTCGTAGCCCCACTCGATGCTGCCGTGATCGGCCGGGACCTCGCCCATCGCGATCTTCAGCAGCGTCGACTTGCCGATCCCGTTCGGGCCGATGATCGCGATGCGCTCGCCGCGCATCACCGTCAGCGAGACGTCCGCGAGCACCCGGTTGTCGCCGTAGGATTTGCCGATCCCGTCGAGCTCGAGCACCTGCCGCCCGCTCGGCCGGCGCTGCTGGAAGCGGAAGCGTGGATAGCGACGCGAGCTCTGCGGTAGCGTCTCGATCTCGATGCGATCGATCGCCTTCAGCTTGCTCTGCGCCTGGCGTGCCTTCGAGGCCTTGGCCCGGAAGCGCTCGACGAACGCCTTGTGCTCGGCGATCTGCGCCTCGCGCTTCTCGATCTCGCGCTCGCGGCGTTCGCGCTCCTCGCGCTTGGCGCGGAGGAAGTCCTGGTAGTTGCCCGGATAGGCCTTCACGGTGGCGTAGTCGACGTCGACGATCACCGTGGCGACGTTGTCGAGGAAGCGATGGTCGTGCGAGACGATCAGCGCGATGCCCGGGAACGACTCGAGAAACTTCTCGAGCCAGCGGATCGACAGGATGTCGAGGTGGTTGGTCGGTTCGTCGAGCAGCAGCGCGTCGGGCTCGGACGCCAGCACCTGCGCCAGCAGGACGCGCAGCTTGAAGCC
>CAYOHN010000230.1:937-6035 GCA_964403735.1 uncultured Spirochaetales bacterium
CGGACAGCGTCGAGAGCGGCTGGCTGTGCAGCTCCGTCGCGATCCCGAGGCCCTCGAGGATCTCGCCGGCCCGCGCCTCGAGGGTGTAGCCGTCTCCCCGCAGGATGATGTCCTCGAGTTCCGAGTAGCGGTCGGCTTCGAAGTGGTCCTCGGCGCGGGCGAGGATCCGTTCCTTCTCGGCCATCGCGTCCCACAGCGGCCGGTTGCCCATCATCACGACATCGAGGATGCGGTCGCGCTCGTACCGGAAGTGGTCCTGGCGCAGGACGCCCAGCCGCGCGCGCTTCGCGATCGAGAGCTCCCCGGCGCTGGCGGACTCCTCGCCGGTGAGAATCCGCAGCAGCGTGGATTTGCCACAGCCATTGGCGCCGACGATGCCGTAGCGCTCGCCCGGGTTGAATTGGAGCGAAGCGCCCTCGAAGAGCAGCTGGTCGCCGTAGTACTTCGCGAGATTGGACAGGGAGATCATGGACTCGGAAGGCTAGCGAGCGACGCGTTCGACCGCGCGTCTGCCGGCTGTGGGACCCATTCGGCGCTGCTGATCCCCGGGGGTCGTTCGTGGCACGAGTTCCAGCCGTTGCGTACGATCGCCGCGCTCCCACCCCCCGCGCCACGCGTCCGGGCGCCTCCGACGGCGACAGCATCGACACCCACGCCCGCGCGGCGGCTCGGCCGGCGCGCCGGGCCGATCCTATGCAAAACGCCAGCGTATGCAGAACGCCAACGTATGCGATACGCGAACGCGGGACGATGAAGAAGACCCAAGCGGCTCAGCGTGCGCGGAGTTCCGGTGCCCGGCCCGACCGGCGCGCGCCGCCGGCGCGCACGCGGAGTCGCCGGAGTCGGCTGGGTCCGAGGTTGTGGCGCTCGCTGTTTCGCGAGTTGACCCTGCCGACCCTGTTCGCACTCGGCGGCGTGACGTTTCTGGTGTTGGCGGCCGACGTGGTCGGATACTCGGACCTGATCGTGAACCGAGGCTTCGGCGCCGCGGAGGTCGCGTGGGTCGCGCTGTTTCGTTCCGTGCCGATGCTCGGTCGCGCGATTCCGTTCGCCGTTTTGATCGGCGTCCTGGTGGCGCTGGGCCGTCTCGGTGCAGACCGCGAGATCGTCGCGCTCGAGGCGAGCGGCGTCTCGGCGCGTGCGCTCGCGCGGCCGGTGGCCGTGTTTGCGCTGGGCTTCGCCGCCATCGGTGTGGTGCTCGCGATGGCGGTGATCCCGTGGTCCCACCGCAGTCTCGATGCGGCGCTGCGCGACGCCGGGAAGGGCGAATCGGGGACGGTGCTGCGCAGCGGCCAGGTGCAGAGGTTCGGCGACTGGCGTCTGGTGGCGCGCGAGGTCTCCCCGCGCGGCGACCAGCTTCGCGCCGTGGCGATCCGTGCGCCGAGTGTCGGGGGCACCGTGTTCGCCGAACGCGCGACGCTGATCCGGGAACCGGATGGAGCCCGCCTCCTCGCGATCGAGAGCGGTGTGATCATGACGACGGTGGGAGGGGAGCCGACGCAGGTGCGGTTCGAGCGGATGCGCCAGGTCCTTCCGGAGTCTTCGCCGCAGCGGCACTCGCTCGAAGACTGGAGTGCGTTCGCATCGGCACGAGAACTCCGGGCGGCGATCGACGACGAGAGCATCCCCACCCGCCGTCGCGAGGCCCTTCAAGAATGGCATCAACGGATCGCGCTGCCCGTCGGGACCGTCGTCTTCGCGCTGTTGGCCGTCGCGCTGTCGCTCGCCCGGACGCGTCCGTCGCGCTCGAGCGGGGCGATGCTCGGCGTCGGGGCAACGGTCGTGTACTACGGACTGCTGCAGCTCGGCAACGGGCTCGCGCGCACGGACACGTTTCCGATCCCGGTCGCCGTGTGGCTTCCCAACGTCGTGCTCGCCGTCGTCGCGGCGGTTCTGCTCGCCACGCTGTACACGCGGCGGGGCGCGTCTCCACGCCAGCGCCACCGGAGTCCACGCGCGACGGAACGGCCCGCGCTCGCCCCCGCGCGACGTCTCCGGATCCGCTCCTTCGTGCTGGATCGCTATCTGCTGAGGACTTTCGGGGAGCTGCTGTTGCTGTGCTTCGCAGCGCTGCTCGCGGCCTACTTCGTCATCGACCTGCTCGACAACCTCAAGTGGTTCACCAAGTACGGTTCGACGCCCGGTGAGGTCCTGCGCTTCTACGGAGCCAGGCTTCCGCTGCTCGCTTCCCGCGTGATTCCGATGGCGTTGCTCGTCGCGTCCGCGCTGACGCTCAGTCTGCTCGGCGCCACTGGGGAGCTGGTCGGCATGCGCTCGTGTGGCGTGCCGACGACGCGGATCGTCGCGCCGGTGCTGATGGCCTGCATCGTCGCGGCCGTCGCCTATCACCCGCTCGCGAACGACCTCGTGCCCCGCGCCAACGCGCGCGCGAGCGAGATCAAGCAGACGGAGATCAAGGACAAGGGATCCGTCCAGGTGTCGGTGTGGTCGCTTTCGGGCGATCGGCTGCTCGAGGCCGAGCGGATCGACCCGATGGCGGGCACTGCCACTGCGGTCGTGCTCTACGAACTCGGGGCCGACGGCCTGCCGCGCTTTCGGACGCAGGCGCCGCGCGCGCTGCACGTCGGGGAGGGGAACTGGAGTCTCGTGAAGCCGGTGCGTTACGAGCTCGATGGCGACGGGATCCGGGCGGTGCCGCCAGACCCGATCGCCCAGCTCGGCGAGGCGTCCGTCGTGGAGGTGGAAGGCGAGCACCTCTCGATCGCGGACCTGCGGCGAGAGATCCGCGTGCTCGCGGAGCGGGGACTCGATCCGACCGCGTTCCGCGTCGATCTCGCGCTCAAGCTCGCGTCGCCGCTCGCGTGCCTGCTGCTGCCGGCGCTGGCGCTGCTCTTCGCGGCCGGCGGGCCGCCGTTTCCGACGCCAGTGCATACGCTGGTGGCCAGCGCTGCGGCCGGCGGGGGATGGGTCCTGATCGCGGCCGTCGGCGCTTCGCTCGGCTACGGCGGCGTCATTTCGCCGTGGCTGGCCGGCTTCGCACCGGTCGGCATCCTGGGGGCCGCCGCAGCGGCGCTGGCCACGCGCGTTCGCGGCATCGGACGCGGCGCATGAGACGAACGAGACGAACGAGACGAGACGCGAGCGCCTTGAATCGGGAGCCCCATTTCCTTGACAGCCGGCGAAGCGGCTCGGATCTTCCCGTCATGTGCCCGTCTCGGCTCGGATCGGATCGAGATCGACGCAATCGAGATCGACGAGGGAATTCGAGCCTCATCATTCCGCCGACGATTTCCGACCGCCGCGTCTCGGGAGAGGAGAGCGCCCATGCATGAGCCCGCTGTCGCCGCGGGGACCAGTCGCTTCCCGCGTCTCGCTCGAGCGCCGCGCGTCTGGCTGTTGATGGGGCACCGCGCCGGCGACAACTCGCAGGTGCAGGCGCTCGGCGAAGCGCTGGGCTGGCCGTTCGAGATCAAACGCTTCGTGTACCAGCCCTGGGAAGTGGCCGTGAACCTGCCGTTCCTGTCGACGCTGGCGGGTGTCGTCAAGGAGCGCTCGGCCCACCTGACGCCGCCATGGCCGGATCTCGTGCTGTCCGCTGGCCGGCGCAACGAGCCGATCGCGCGCTGGATCCGACGGCAAGCCGGGGGATCTGTCCGACTCGTCCACGTCGGTCGTCCTTGGGCCGCGCTCGAGCGCTGGGATCTGGTGGTGACGACGCGTCAGTATCGCCTGCCCCACCTGCCGAACGTGCTGCACAACGAGACGCCCCTCCACCGCGTCACCGCAGAGCGTCTCGCCGAAGCCGCCGCGCTGTGGGAGCCGCGTCTCGCGCATTTGCCGCAACCGTGGATCGCCGTGCTGGCCGGCGGCCCGAGCGGTCCCTATCCGTTCGATGCCCGCTCCGGGATGCGCCTCGCGCGCGACGCGAGTGCGCTCGCAGCGCGACTCGGGGGCTCGCTGCTCGTCACGACCAGCGCCCGTACGCCTGCGCCCGCCGTCGAGGTCCTGTGCCGCGAAGTGTCGGTGCCGTCGTTCGTCTACCGCTGGCGGCCCGAGGACGCAGAGAATCCCTACTTCGCGTTCCTGTCCCTGGCCGAGCAGCTGATCGTCACCGGCGACAGCATTTCGATGATGACGGAGGCCTGCTCGACCCGGAAGCCGGTGTTCTTGTTCGACACGGGAGAGGGTCGCTTTGCGATGCGCGATCGCGAGGGCGGCGGCCCGCCCTGGTGGGAGTGTCTAGATCGAGCGCACCTGCGGGCGGTGATCTACCGGATCGGCATGCTCTACGGGCCGACGCGCTGGACCCGGGACATCCGGCTCGTGCAGAGGCTGCTGGTCGATTCCGGTCGTGCCGCGTGGCTCGGAGACGGCGCCCCGGTGGCGACGCCTCCGCCGCTGCGGGACGTGGAGCGCGCCGCCGCGCGCGTGCGCGCGCTGTTCGAGCCGGTCGTGCTGCCGCCCCCGCCCGCGTCGCTGCACTGATCGGCGCGCGGGGATCTGCCTCGGGCGACGGTCCGAGATGCGCCAGATCAGGCGGCAATGCGCGCGAGTACCTCGAAGGCGTCGTGGCGGACGTGGTTCTGCTGCATCTCGCGTCGCAGCAGTTCTTCACTGACGATCCCGCGTTCTACGCATTCGCGGAGCAGATCGAAGAAGAAACGCTCCTGGTTGGAGTCCGGGTGGCGTACGTAGCGGCCGAGGAACGCATGATCGCCGAACCATTCGCGGCGCTTGCGCATCAACCAGGCGACGCCGGGGACTGCGGAGAACTTCTCGCCGGGCACGAAGTCCACCGGCAGGCCGGTCTTCCACGGCTGGGTCCAGCGCCTCGTGTTGTGTAGTAGTTTGGTGTCGGCTGTCAGGCGATCGAAGTCGTTCCACTCGTCCTCGAACGCGCCGATCGTCGCGGGATCCTCGAGGCGCAGGCAGATCCAGTCGGCGTAGTCCCGCGCGCCCGAGAACAACGCTTCGAAGCCTTCTCGGCAGCGCCAGTGCGCGAGCTTGGCGCAATCGAGCAGCATCACGCTGGAGGCGTAACAGCTCTTCTTCTTCCACCCGGAACGTCGGCGGCACAGGATCGCCTTGTCGCCCATGTCGCGCGAGAGCAGCTCGAAGACGTCGGCAACGGCGAAGA
>CAYOHN010000231.1:0-6035 GCA_964403735.1 uncultured Spirochaetales bacterium
TTCCTCGAACCTGTACCTGCGCCACACGCGCAGACGACTCGAGCTCACCGTCGAGGCCGCGCGAACGCAGCCACTGGCGGGTCACGTCGAGCTCGCGCTCGTCGAAGCCGGCGCCTTCCCAGCCGAGCGCCTGCGGGCCCGCGATCGCGACCAGCAGCTCCATCCGGCGCTGGTTCAGCTCGGTCCCGTAGATCTTGAACAGGGAACTCGCCGCGCCCGGCCCGTGGCCCGCCTTGGCGGCGTCTCGTGCGCGCTGCGTCGTCAGCAGGAACGCGCGGGTGTCCATCTCGGTTTGGGCGATCCGGTGTCGCAGAGACGTGTCGCCGAGCCGGCCGTCTGCTTCGAAGTCCAGATGGTCGTGCGCCCAGCCGGCGATGCCGCGGCTCTTCCCGACGCCCGCCGCGCCGCCGCCGAAGGCGTCGGCGATCATCGTGCGCTCGTGGGCGAGCAGGGCCTTCGCGACGGTCCAGCCGCCATTGACGGCGCCTACGACGTTCCGGACCGGAACGCGCACGTCGGTCAGGAACGTTTCGCAGAACGGCGAGGAGCCGCTGATCAGCGGAATCGGCTTCACCGACACGCCGGGCGTCTCCATGTCGAACAGCAGGAAGGTGATCCCGGCCTGCTTCTTGGCGCTCGGATCGGTGCGCACCAGACAGAACATCCAATCCGATTCGTCGGCGTAGGAGGTCCAGATCTTCTGCCCGTTGATCACGTAGTGATCGCCATCGAGCACGGCCCGGCACTGGAGCCCCGCGAGGTCGCTGCCGGCGCCCGGCTCGGAGTAGCCCTGACACCAGCGGATCTCGCCGCGGCAGACCTTCGGCAGATGCTCCTGCTTCTGCTCCTCGGTCCCGAACTGCAACAAGACGGGGCCGATCATCGTCAGCCCGAACCCGATCAGCGGCGGCGGCAGCTTCCGCTGCGCCAGCTCCTGCCGCAGAACGCGCGCTTCGCCGCGACTCAGCCCGCCGCCACCGTACGCGCGCGGCCATTCCGGCGCCGTGAAGCCGCGTTCGGCGCAGACGTCGAGCCAGCGCTTGCGATCGGGGTTCGGCCAGGTGGCCTTGCGACCGCCCCAGACGCCGTCGAGTTCGCTGCCGGGCGCCCCCGCCAGCGCCTTCGGCGCGTTCGCGTCGAGCCAGTCACACAGGTTGGCACGGAAGCGTTCGAGATCCGGCATCGGGGTCCTCTTCGTGCGGGGTTGCCGGATCATAACGGCTCGATCCCCCGAACGGTGCGGATCGGGTGGTCTGCAGCGTCGCGGACACGACCCTACCGAGATCCTGACGGCGCGCGAGGCCGTGCGGCCGATTCCGGATCTCGCGGGCGCGCTCGCGATCGCCGGAGAGATGAGCGCCCCGGTCCGTGGGCCTGCGAACCCGGGATCCCAGTCGACGTCGACCGGCCTGGTCTCGTCGATGGCATCGACCTCGCCGACTCCCACAGCGTCGCGATCCGGATGGATCGAATCGGTCACGCCGCTCGGGTGGACGGGCGTTCGCAGAAGGCCGAGCCGGCGTTCGACGAAGTTGCTCTCCGCGGCATCCCGCTCACACGGTCTCTGTCCGCGATGGCGACGCGGCGAGCTGGTCACGAAGGCTCAGCGCACCGGTGCGCGGGAACGGCGGCCCCGCCTCCCCCGCGCGCAGCCGCGCCCGGCGACGCTCCGAGGTCTCCCGAACAGACGCACCTTCATCGCGTGGTCCGCGAGCAACTCGAGACCTTCCTCGCCTCCGCGCGCTCTGAAAACGCGGTCGTTCCCCGCTTCGCCGAGCAAGAGATCCGCGCCTTCTTGCGCTACGGCGTCCTTGCCCATGGCTTCCTTCGCGTTCACTGCGATGACTAAGGCCACGATCGGCTCGTGGCCTTCTCGTGTTTTCTAGAGCTGAAGACTTTCCAGAGTCGACGGGAAGAGGGCGGCGCATGGACGACACGGCGGCACACTTGGTGGATCGGGTTCCGCTGGAGGTCCCGATTCGACAGTGGGTGCTCACGCTGCCCTACCCGCTCCGCTTGCCTTGCGCCCGGAACGCGCCGCCGAAGAGCTCCGTGCTGCGCGCGTTCCTGCGCGCGCTCTTCGCCGACCAGCGGCGCCGTGCAAAGCAGGTTCCCGGAATTCGACGGGGTGCAATGCGCGGCGGTGACGTTCATCCAGCGCTTCGGCTCGGCGATGAACCCCACACCGCACTTCGATCGCCTGACGCTGGACGGCGTCTACGCGGGACCCGCCCACTCGCCGGGTCCGTTCCTGCCGCTGCCTCCTCCAGAGACGGAGGACGTGGCGCGGGTCATGACCGCGACGGCGAGGAGCGTGATGCAGCTCGTCGAACGCCGTCGCCAGGGCGGTGGCCTCGACGACGAGGCGGCAGACGAGGACCCGCTGATCGCGACGCTGATCCCTCCCGCCGCGCGCGCACCAGGTCCGCAGACCGCGGCCTGCTGGCCCCGTGTGCGAGGGGAACAAGAATCGGGCAGCACCGAGGGCGTCGTTTTCCTCCGAGATCGAAGCGCGCGGACCGAGCCACGGCGAGCACGGCCGCCGCCGTGGCCGAGCCCGGCTGCGGCGATCCACCGCCGAATGTGCCCATCGGGCGCAGCCCGTGGGCGGACCTCCTGCAGCGGGTCTTCGAGGTGGAGGCCTTCTCCTCGTGATCTGGGGCAAGGACGTCACGATCGCCTCCCACCCGCGCCTCGAGCACTGCTTCCAGACCGCCGAGCCTTGGACCGAGGCCTCGCTGCAGCAGCACCTAGGCCCGCACTTCGAGAAGCTGGAGCCGCTGCAGGGCGGCTTCCTGCTCCCGGCGGTCTGAGCCCCATCCGAAACGAATCGCTGTCCTCTCCCATGGGATCGAGCGGCTTCGCGAGTTCTCCACACATCGGTGCAACTTCGACACCGAGCCGACATGTCCGTGCCCCGCTCGCTGCATACCCTCCGAGGGTCCCGCCACGTGCGGGAGAGCGGAGGAAGAAGGGCATGAGGAACGGACGGATCAGGGCGGCTTCGGTTTCGGCGACTTCCGGAGCAGGTCGTCGTTTCGGGCAGTGCGCCGCGCTGGCGGCGGCGATCGCGGTCTTGGCGGGCGCACCGGCGTGGGCGTCCGACGGTCCGGCCACCCTCTTCGTCACGAGCGCGGCGGACGATGGTCCGGGCTCCTTCCGCGCAGCGGTGGAAGCTGCCAACACGGACCCGCGCGTGCGCCACATCCGCTTCCGGAACCGGCTCATCGTGGTACTCGCCTCGGACGTCGTCTACACCGGCCGCCAGCCGCTTCGGATCGACGGGAAGGGCAGCACGCTCGCTGGCGATCCGGCGGCCCCGCCTTCCGAGACCTGGGACGGCGGACTCTTCGCGGCGACCGGTGGCGCGGATCTCGCGATCCGGAATCTGGCCTTCCGCGACAGCTTCGACAACGGTCTCGGCGTGTTCGTTCCCGCAGGAGCGAAGGGATCCGTCCGGGTGAACCTGCACGGTGTCACGATCGAGGACGCCCGCTTCCACGGCCTCTTCTTCGACGGCCAGGCCAGCAGCGGTTTCAACACGGACGACGTGCCCCATCCCGACTGCGAGGATCCGCATCCCTTCGATTCGGAGGCCTCGGTCGTGCTCACTGTGCGGCACTCGGAGATCGCCCGAAACGGCACCCTGGCCGGAGGCTTCGATACCGGAAGCCCCGAGATCCGGGACGGCGAGGAGGTGCTGACCGGCTGCCCGGCGGACTTCGACGGCATTCGCGTCGACGAAGGGGGCGTCGGCAGCATCCACGCGTCCGTCACCCACACCCTCGTGGAAGGCAACCTCGCCGACGGGATCGAGTACGACGAGACAGAGGCGGGCGGCGTCTCGGCGTGGGTCCAGGCGACCCGCGTCTTCGGCAACGGAGAGACCGGCACCGACGACCTCGATGACGGCTTCGACGTCGACGAGGCGGACGCCGGGGACCTCCGGGCCTTCCTGCTGCACTCGGTCTTCGGCGAGAATCGCGACGAGGGGATCGACCTCGACGAGGCGGGCGAGGGTGACGTGCTGGTGACCCTCGTCACGGTCGAAGCGAGCCGCAACGAGGACGAGGGCTTCAAGATCGACGAAGAGGATGACGGAGACCTCGTGGCGAACGTGATCCAGTCCGAGATCGACGAGAGTCTGAGCCAGCAGGGCATCGACTTCACCGAGGCCGGAGCCGGCGACTACGACGTGCGCCTGGTCGGGACGCGGGTCACCGGCAACGACGACGAAGGCCTGGCGTCGCTCCAGGAGACGCCCGGAGCGGGCAAGCTGGTGCTGATCGGCAGCGATCTCACCGGCAACGGCGATCCGTCGCTGGACCTGATCGACATCGAGTTCGTCTCCCTCGGCTCCCTGCTCGACTGACCGGCCTGCCCGGCGCGGAGGCCACTTCAGACTTCTTCGAGTTCCTTGCTGTCAACGACGCTGAGCCAGCGTGTCGGCGGGATCCGGACGAGGCAGCTCTCGCCAGCCTCGCGCTCTGCGCTCTTCGCCGCGACGTAGCGATCCCCGAGTTCCGGAGCGAGGTAGCGGTGCGCCACCGGCCGCGTGTGGCGCTCCCGGCCCGCGGGCTCCACGGCGGGCACGGGCTCCTCTACGCGGACGTAGCGGTACGGCGGCGCTCCGTCTGCGCACACAGCGAGACGCGCGCGCCCGCCCGCAGGAGCTGGCCCTTGCGGGAGTGGCGATCCGTGATGACCCACAGCTCTCCGCCCGGCTCGTAGCCGTACCAGATCGGCACGTTGAGCGGGCCGCGTCTAGGTTCCGGAATCGCGAGTACGCCAACGTGCAGCGCCGCGAGGAACTCCTTCCGCTAGTCTCGGGTCATGGTCAGCGACATCGCGCCTCCGCACGCTACCGCTCTCCCGGGTGTCCGGCGCACGGATCGCTCGCTCCGAGGATACGGCGCCGCCCGGGTCGCCCACAACGCGAATCTCGGCAACGGCAGGACGAAGATCTCATGGTTCGGACTTGCGAGCCTCTGTATGCTGGTCCTGGTCGCCGGCGCATCCCGCGCGCAGATCGATGAACAGAGCCCGTGCGAAGCGAACTGCGAGGCGCAGCGGAACGCCTGCATCACCGCCTGCAGCGAGCATCGCAACCCGGTCGAGTGTGAAGCGGAGTGCCGGGCGAGCGCCGAGAGTTGTCTCCGGCGCTGCGATCAGGACGCCTTCGGTCGAGCCGGGAACGGCAGAGGGGACGCGGAGAAGGGCCATCGGAGGCTGCCCGAACGACGCTTCGACGATGCGCTTCGGCCGGGAACGACCGGAGCCACTTGCCTCACTGTCGGTTGCCGTCCACTGCCCGATCTCCCCGAACGAGTCGTCACTTCGAGCGTTCTCGGCCCTCGATCCAACGCTTGTTCGCCCGTGGCGGCTCCCGGGTTGCCGATGCCGCGGCCGTCGCTGCTGCGGCTCGCTCATCAGTGCGCGTGGCGTTGACGTCTGCGGCTCTGTCCGCCAAGGCCTGAACCGGCGGCCCTGTCTCGGCCAAGGGATCGATCGGCCCCATGCCGGTGCCTTGGAAGGCGACATCGATGCGCTCGATGGCGATGAATGCGACCAGGATCATCGCCACCGCCGCGATTCGCCGCGCCGGTGTGCGCGGCGGTGGCTGATGTTGGAGTCCGAGCAATGCGCTGTAGATTGGGCGCCCGCCCATTCCTTCAGCCGTGAAGGTCGCGGCGAGACAGGTGAGGATGATCGGCAGCGCGATCGCCTGAGCGCCGGTGAGCTCGATCACGAGGATGATGCCAGTGAGTGGCGCGCGCACCGTGGCTGCGAACAGCGCGCCCATGGCGGCGACCGCGAATACCTCCGGGGCAAGGGCCAGCGGTGGTGCCAGGAACGAGATCATGGCCGCGAAGATCCCGCCGCAGATGGTGCCGAGCGCGAGTATCGGCGCAAAGATCCCGCCCGGCAGTCCGAGGCCATAGGAGCCGATGGTGGTCAGCAGCCGGACAGCGAGTAAGGTGATCAAGAAGAACAGCGCTGGCTGGCCGTGCAGCAGGCGCTCGACCAGGCTTTCT
>CAYOHN010000232.1:0-6020 GCA_964403735.1 uncultured Spirochaetales bacterium
CGATCGCCGAGCGCGACGAGCTGTTCCTGAGGCTCCGCTACACGTTCTGAGCGAGCGATTCCGAAACCATCGAGCGCTGGAGGCATCGCCATGAGCCGAAGTTCCAAGGGACAAGCCACCGTCGACCCGTACAGCATTCCCCTCGAGAAGATCGACGTGGCGGACTCCGAGCTCTTCGAGACGGACACGCACTGGGGGTATTTCGAGCGGCTGCGCAAGGAGGACCCCGTTCACCATTGCGCGGTGAGCGACTTCGGCCCGCACTGGTCGGTGACCCGCTATCACGACATCGTGCAGGTCGAAAAGAATCCCGAGGTCTACTCCTCGGCGCGTAGCATCGTGATCGGCGATCCGGATCCGGACTTCCCGCTCGCGGGTGGGTTCATCACCATGGACGGTCCACGGCATGGCGCCCATCGCGCCGTCGTTCAGCCGGTCGCCTCCCCGCGCAACCTGACCGTGCTCGAGCCGCTGATCCGTGCGCGGGTATGCGAGATCCTCGACGGGCTCCCGGTCGGTGAACCCTTCGACTGGGTCGATCGCGTTCCGATCGAGCTCACCACGGGCATGCTGGCAACACTTTTCGGCTTCCCCTACGAGGAGCGGCGCAAACTCACCCACTGGTCGGACATGGCGACCGCCAGCCCGCTCCAGGTCGGCTCCGGCGACGCCACCGAAGAGCAACGTCGGGCGGCGCTGATGCAGTGCCTCACGGAGTTCACGGCGCTCTGGAAGCAGCGCGAGGGCCGACTGCCGACGGAGCGGCTCGACTTCATCACGGCGCTCGCAAACGGCGAAGCAACGCGCGGCATGGAGCCCCTCGAGTATCTCGGAACCCTGATCCTCCTGATCGTCGGCGGCAACGATACGACGCGGAACTCGATCACCGGCGGAATCGTCGCCCTCAACGAGAATCCGGAGGAGTACCAGAAGCTGCGCGTCTCCCGATCCCACGACGCTCGTTTCTGGCTGGGCCCGCAGGGCCTGCCACCATGCGTCGGCCGCGACGGAGAGCTCCTTGGCGATCGACGTGACGCGGTCCTGGTTTCACGGACTCAGCGCGGCCAGCGCGGGACTCGCCGCCATCACCGCGAGGGCGGCGGCCGATGCGAACAGACGAGACTTCGCAACGCGACGCATGACGGACCTCCTGGTAGCGGCAGCGTCACCTCGGCGCGATCCACCCGTTCCGGGCGAAGAAATCGCCGAGCATGCCAGCGATCTTGTCGGCCGTGCGACGCGCATCAGCGTCTACGTCGGCGCCGAATGCCTCGGACCCGGCCGTGGTTGCGGCGGTCGCGATGGCAGCCGTTGCGAGAGTCCCGGCGGCGGCCCCGGCGCCCAGGGTCTCGGCCGCACCCGGCTTCCGTCCGCTCTTGGCGTCGATATCGAAGTGATCGACGACGCGCCGGCCGTGCGGCGTGATCTGGCTCACATAGACCGCGGTTCGGACATCGCTGCGTCCCGCGCCGAGCCCGATCGCGACGCGCTCGGCGCGGCTGCCTTGGTCGATGGCGAGGAAGTGCCCCGAGACGGCCAGTAGCGGCTGGCCCTCCCACTCGGGCGGTCGCGACGCGCGAGTCGCCGGGAGCCCGAGGGCCTGGATCTTCTCGACGAGCCGATCGGCGACGGCGTCGGCGACTGCGCGGCCAACCTCATGACGCTCGCTGGCCGCCGACAGGCCCTGCAGCTTCCAGGCACCGGCTACGGTCGGGCTCTTGTCGAGCTGCACGTCGTCCGGCGACGTCACGAACGGGTAGACGAGGATCACGTCGGGCCGCGGCAGACGGCCGGTATACTCAGGACCCGTAGAAGTGACTTGCGTGCTGGCGCAGCCGAGCGATGCGACCGCCAGCAGCACCAGCGACGTCCAGAGGTGCGACTTCATCTCGATTCTCCTGTCGAAACCGGGCATCACAGAATTTCCCCTCATCGGCCGAGGCCGACACGCAGGCTCCCATTGCAGGCTGCCATTCTCCGTCAGTTTACCGTTGATGAGCTCGGGCAGCACGGGCGTGAACGTAGGCTAGATGTCCACTTTCTTCGCACTCGAATCATGTTCTTTCGAGCGGCCAGGCGGCGGGTCCACGCGGCCGGGCCGACCGCGTGTCATCTTGCGCCAAGAACCCGAGCCCGCGCGCACGTCGGCTCACCGGCCCACATGGCCGCCGCGCCACGCTGCGCGGCGATGGCGTGGGCGTCGTGGTTGGCGAATCACCTCTCGCCCTTCCCGCGCACCACGTCGACTCCCTCCATCCGCGCGGGCATCTCGTCGCTCCCCTGCCCTTCGATGCTTACGATCTCACGATCGCGTAAAGCTGTTCGACGGCGTCCATGGCGCGACCCTCGTTGCACAACGTCACGAGCCGACTCCCGATCTCCATCGCTTCCGACCGGTTCGTTCCTCCCGCGGCGCCGCCGCCACTGCGACGACGGCTTGCAGTCACGACGTGAGACCCAAGTAGCGATGGAGGCCGCCGAGGCGAACTCGGGCTTGGAGCGACAATGATAGACCGACACCAGGAGCAGCCCGCGGACGAGATGCTAGGATCCGGGTGCTGATGAAAGTCCTGCTCGCCAGTCCGCGTGGCTTCTGCGCCGGCGTCGACCGCGCCATCGAAATCGTGGAGCAGTGCCTCGAGCGCTTCGGCGCGCCGGTGTACGTCCGTCACGAGATCGTCCACAACCGGCACGTCGTCGAGACGTTGCACGAGAAGGGCGCCATCTTCATCGAGGACCCCGCCGAGGTGCCGCCGGGGTCGCTGCTGGTGTTCAGCGCGCACGGCGTCTCGCCAGCGGTCCGCGCGGCGGCCGCCTCGCGCGGGCTGCGCGTGATAGACGCGACCTGCCCGCTCGTCACCAAGGTGCACGTCGAGGCGCAGCGTTTCGCCCGCGAGGACGTCGAGATCGTGCTGGTCGGCCACGCGGGCCACGTCGAAGTCGAGGGCACGATGGGACAGGCGCCGGAGCGCATGCACCTCGTCGAGAGCGTCGCCGACGTCGCGGCGCTCGAGGTCCGGGATCCCTCGCGGCTCGCGTGCCTGACCCAGACGACGCTGTCGGTCGACGACACCCGGGAGATCCTCGCGGCGCTGAAGGCGCGCTTCCCGGAGATCCGGCTGCCGCGCAAGGACGACATCTGCTACGCGACGCAGAACCGTCAGAACGCCGTGAAGACGCTGACCGGAGAGGCGGAGCTGGTGCTCGTGGTCGGGGCGCCGGAGTCGTCCAACAGCAACCGCCTGGTCGAACTCGCGATCCGCTCCGGGGCCAGCGGTCGGCTCGTCCAGACGGCCGCCGACATCGACCCTGCGTGGCTGCGCGGCGTGGGCTGCGTGGTCGTCACCGCGGGCGCGTCGGCGCCAGAGTTGCTGGTGCAGCAGGTCGTCGCTCGGCTCCGTGAGCTCGCGGGACCCGACACCGAGATTGCGTCAGCTCCGCTCGTCGACGAGGGCGTCGTCTTCCAGTTGCCGGCGGAGCTGCGCGCTGCCGAAGCGTGATCCCAGCGACGGAGACGACGACTCCGAGGTCTCCGACTCCATCGATCCCGAGTCTGCCCCGGCGCTCCCGTCCGCCTCCGTCGCGGCGCACGCGGTGACGCTGCGCCTCTCCGACACGCGCGGCACCGATCGCGAGATCTGGACGCTCGCGTGGCCGGTGATCCTGGCGCAGGTGCTGGCCAGCGCGGTGAGCCTGATCGACATCGCCATGCTTGGCCGGCTCGGGCCGAACACGCTCGCGGCGGTCGGCTACGTCACGCAGTTCTTCTGGCTCTCGCACGCGGTGCTGATGGCGGTCGGCGTGGCCGGCGTCGCGTTGATGGCGCGCGCACTCGGCGCCGGCGATCCCGCGGGCGCCCGCGCGGCGCTCGCCGGATGCCTCACTGTCGCGATCGCGGTGTCGGCGGGAATTGCGGGTGTCGTCCTCTCGGCGCCCCGCCCGATCCTCGGCCTGCTGAATGCCACCCCGGACGTGATCGAGACCGCCCTCCCCTACCTGCAGCTGATGATGCTCTCGACCTTGCTCTTCGCGGTGTCCGTCACGCTCGAATCCGGCTTCCGCGCGGCCCGCGACACCCGGACACCGCTGTGGATCGCCGCCATCGTCACGGTGGTGAAGACGGGGCTCAACGCGCTGCTGATCTTCGGCCTCGCCGGCTTTCCGGCCTGGGGGCTGGTGGGAGCCGGCGTCGCCACGCTGATCGCCCAGGGCGTCGCGATCGGGCTGCTCGTCGCGGGCAGCCGGCGGCGGGACATGCGGCACGCGCTCGGCTTCGGGCGCCGGGATCTCGCGCGCGCACGCCGCGGGCTCGGTGCCGTCGCGCGGATTGCGACGCCAGCCGTGCTCGAGCGCATCGTGCTGAACCTCGCGCTGATGACCTACTTCGCAATGCTGGGGCACTACGGACCCGCCGCGCTCGCCGCCTACACGGTGGGCGTGCGGATGCTCTCGTTCTCGTGGATCCCGGGCACGGGCTTCGCCGCCGCCGCGGCGACGCTGGTGGGGCATGCGCTCGGCGCCGCCGCCCCGGGCGCCGCGACACGCGCCGGCTGGCGAGCACTTCGCTTCGCGCTGCTGGTGTCCGTGCTGCTCGGCGTGGTCTTCGCCTCGCTGCGGATGCCGATCGCGCGCCTGTTCACCGACGACGCGAGCGTCATCGCGGCGCTCGGCCCGTTCATGCTGACGCTCGCGCTCGCCCAGCCGCTACTCGGCATCCACTTCACCATGTCCGGCGCGCTGCGCGGCGCCGGCAACACGATGACGCCGCTGCTCGCGGCGACGGCCGGCAACTGGGCGCTGCGCGTGCCGCTCGCGTATCTCTTCATGCGGCTCGACCTGCCGCTGTACTGGATGTGGCTCGCGCTGGTCTTCGATCACATCGCGCGCGCGACGTGGGTGACGTGGACGTTCGCGCGGGGGCGCTGGCGAGAGGGGGCTCTCAGCCCTCGAGCTCCTCGTCGATCACGCGCTTGAACGCCTCGAAGGGCTGTGCGCCGGACAGGAAGCGCCCATTGATGAAGAACCCCGGCGTCCCGGACACGCCGAGACGCTGCGCCTCCTGCTCGTCGTTCGCGATCTTCTGCTTCACCTCGGGTGAGTTGCGGTCCGCGTCGAAGCGCGCGAGATCCAACCCGAGTTCCTCGGCGAAGCGGCGATAGCTCGCATCGCCGAGATCGCGCTGGGACGCGAAGATCTTGTTGTGCATCTCCCAGAATTTACTTTGGCGAAGCGCGGCCTCCGCGGCGGCCGCCGCTCCCGGCGCTTCGGGATGAATTCGCAGCGGCAGGTGCTTGTAGACGCGCCGGACGCGGTCTCCGTAGGTCTCCTCGATCTTCGCGAGGGTCGGCTGGACGCGCGCGCAGAACGGGCACTGGAAGTCGCTGTACTCGACGATCGTCACCTCGGCGTCCTCGGGTCCGCGCGTCGCCGAGCCGTCGATGGCGATCTCCGCGCGCTGCGAGGGATCCGGCGCGCGCGGCGGCTCGGGCCGGGCCGCGGCCGCACGGCCATTCGCGCCGGTCATCGCGCCCGCCACCTCGGTCAGCGTCTCCTGCATGCCGTCGAGGGCCGCGCGCTGCTCATCGAGGCCGTTCTTCACGACCAGACTCGCCACGATGATCGCTACGCTGAGGACGATGACACCGATGAGCGTGCTGCCGCCGGAGGATTCCGCCATGTGATCTCTCCTCGTTCCGAGCGACGCAGCATACCGCCGACCGGCAGGGTTTCCCAACCAGCGACCTCGTGGCGCGTGAGCGACCTCGTGGCGCGTCGCGAAGCGCCTGCGAGCGCAGCGCTCAGGCGTCCCCGAGCAGCCAATCCCGCGGCTGCAGGAACACGTCGTACAGCCGCGCCTCCGGCGTCTCCGGCTCGGGACGCCAGTCGTAGCGCCAGGCCGCGAGCGGCGGCATCGAAGCGAGAATCGATTCCACGCGGCCGCCGGATTGCAGGCCGAAGCGCGTACCCGCCGGTTGTCCTCTATGCACAATGACACATGACGCCGCGCCAGGCCAAGCCTG